>JAITQP010000033.1 GCA_031288885.1 Prevotellaceae bacterium
GTGTGTGTGTGTGTGTGTGTGTGTGTGTGTGTGTGTGTGTGTGTGTGTGTGTGTGTGTGTGTGTGTGTGTGTGTGTGTGTGTGTGTGTGTGTGTGTGTAGAATTAGGAATTTAGAATTACGAACCGAGCGAAGCGAGCTCGTGAGCTCCTTAAAAAAAAACACAGGGTGAACCATTAGGAATTGCGCAAAGCGTGTGGGCGCACATTCAATTACGAATTTAGAATTACGAACCGAGCGAAGCGAGCTCGTGAGCTCCTTTAAAAAACACAGAGGGTGAACCATTAGGAATTGCGCAAGGCGTGAGTACGCGCACATGCAGCTAAGCAGGCTATAACAAATGCGCTCACCCCAAATAGCGTTTAAATCGCGGTTTGGGGAAGCGTAGCATGCGGCAATATTTACGGTTAATTTTATGTTATTGCGGTTTGCTTGCATAGCTTTGTAAATAAGTCAGCAGCAAAGGTATAAAAATTTTTTCAACCTGCAAAAATTTTTTTATGTTTTTTTTTTGCGGAGGAGGGGAAGATAATGATTAATGATTAATGATTAATGGCGCAAAGCGTGCGTATGTAAGGGCGGGTTTTAAACCCGCCCTTATTTTACAACCATCTCAATAGCTATATAAAAATCAGCTGCCGCCGCGAGGTTTGCAGGGAACGAAATAAACGCTAATTTTGTGTCCATAAATCTTGAACCCTGAAATCAAAATCCCCCAAATCCTTGAGCCACTTTATAGACGTCATACTTCCGCTTGCGCTTCCCAAGGCGCTCACCTACGCCGTTCCGCCCGATATGCAGCCGGCGGTGCAGGTAGGCGTGCGCGTGGCGGCGCCGGTGGGGCGACGAAAAATCTACGCCGGCATTGTTCAGCGCGTCCACAGCGAAGTTCCCCCTTACGCCACCAAGCCTATCGTGTCGGTTTTGGATAGCGCCCCCCTTGTCAACGGCTTGCAGCTTGGGTTGTGGTCGTGGGTGGCGCAGTACTACCTATGTAGCGTTGGCGAGGTGATGAAAGCGGCGCTTCCGGCGGCGCTCAAGATGGAGAGCGAAACGCGCGTCTCGCTCGAGGGCGGCTGGGAGGATTTGGACTTGGAGCTGAGCCGCGCCGAGACCGACGCGCTCAGCGCGCTGCAGGCCAAGCCAAGCCTTAGCGTGGAGGAGCTCGCGGCGGCAATGCAGGTAAAAAACGTGCTGCCGCTGGTGCAGCAGCTGCTGGGCAAGCACGCCGTGCGCATAGAGGAGCAGCTCCTCACCGCCGGCAAGCCGCGCTACGAAACGATGGTATCGCTTCACCCCAGCGTCAGGAGCGAGGAGGACTTGAGCGCGCTCTTTGCGCTCACGGCGCGCGCGCCGCAGCAGGAGCAGCTGCTACTCGCCTACGTGTCGATGGCGCTGCCCCTCAGCTACGCTGCGCCGCTAAGGGTGGCGCAAAAGGAGCTGCTGGAGAAAACAAAAATCTCCGCCGCCGTGCTCAAGGCTTGCGTGGCGAAGAACATCTTTTTGCTGCACCGCGAAGAGCTGCGCTCCCTAAGGGCCGACGACGAGGAGCACCCCGCAGAAATGCCCACGCTCTCGGCGGCGCAGCGGCAGGCGTACGACGAGATACAGCAGCACTTTGCTGAAAAGCAAGTTGTGCTGCTGCACGGCGTAACCTCGTCGGGCAAAACGGAAATCTACATGCGCCTCATCGAGCAGGCAATGGCGCAGGGCAAGCAAACGCTCTACCTGTTGCCCGAAATTGCGCTCACGGCGCAGCTCATCAACCGGCTAAAAAAGGTGTTCGGCAACGTGGGGGTGTACCACTCCAAGTTCAGCGATGCGCAGCGCGTGGAGGAGTACCGCCGCCTGCTGGAGGGCGGCTCGCAGCCGTCGCTCATGCTGGGCGTTCGCTCGTCCATTTTTTTGCCGTTCAGCAACCTTGGGCTGGTCATTGTGGACGAGGAGCACGAAAACACCTACAAGCAGCAATCGCCCGCGCCGCGCTACCACGCGCGCGACGCCGCGATTGTGATGGCGGCGCAGCACGGCGCGAAGGTGCTGCTCGGCTCCGCCACCCCCTCGCTGGAGAGCTACCACAACGCCGCCACCGGAAAGTACGGGCTGGTGACGCTTACCGAGCGCTACGGGCAGGTGGCGCTGCCGGAAATCCGCATCGTGAACGTGTCGTACCTGAAAAGCAAATCGGGCAACAGGCACTTTTCGCCGCTGCTGCTAAAGGAAATTGGCGCAGCGATGGAGCGGGGCGAGCAGGTCATCCTGTTCCGCAACCGGCGGGGATTTTCGCCCTACGTGGAGTGCAGGGAGTGCGGCTGGATACCCCAGTGCGAGCACTGCAACGTGAGCCTCACCTACCACAAGCGCACCCACCAGCTGGTGTGCCACTACTGCGGCTATGCCATCGGGATGCCCCACAGCTGCCTTGCCTGCTCCGGAACGTCGATTGAAACAAAGGGCTTTGGGACGGAAAAGGTGGAGGAGGATTTGCAGCTCATTTTTCCCGACGCCTCCGTTGAGCGCATGGATCTCGACACCACCCGCACGCGCAGCGCCTACGAGCGCATCATTGAGGATTTTGAGCAGCGCAAAATCCAAATTCTCATCGGCACGCAAATGGTCACCAAAGGGCTGGACTTTGACAACGTAAGCTTGGTGGGCGTTCTGAACGCCGACAGCATGCTGTCGTTCCCCGATTTCCGCGCCTGCGAGCGCAGCTACCAGCTCATGGCGCAGGTGTCGGGCAGGGCGGGGCGGCGCGGAAAGCAGGGGAGCGTGCTCATACAGACCATACAGCCCTACCACCACATCCTTAGCTGCGTGCAGCGCAACGACTACCAAGCCATGTACCTCTCGCAAATAGCCGACCGACAAGAGCTCTGCTACCCGCCGTTTGTCCGCCTGATAAAGCTTACGCTAAAGCACCGTAGCGAGCAAACGCTCCTAACGGCAGCGCAGACGCTATCCCAACGCTTGAGGGCCGTTTTTGGCAGCCGCTTGCTCGGCCCTGCCACGCCGCCCATCAACCGCGTACAAAACCGCTACCTCATGAACATTATCCTGAAGATAGAGCGCGGAAAAGCGGTGGAAAAGGCAAAGGCGCTGCTAAAGGCGCAATGCGCAGAGGTTATGCAGCTCGCGGAGTTCAAGCAGCTCGAAATTGTTCCGGACGTTGACCCAATGTAGAATAACGTTGTTGCAGCGATGTCCGCCCCCCGCCGTCATTCCGACCGTAGCGCGCGAGGGACGAGCGCGCGCAGCGGAGGAATCTCCCCGCATACAGCCTTTCCCGCACGCACGCTTCGCGCCATTGCGAGACCCGAACCCATATATGGGTAAAAAAGGGAAAAGACGAAGCGCTAATAATATGTCTAATGCAATTTCGTCATTGTAAGCTACGGCAACACAAGGCGGATGCCGACGCCGCCGCGGTGGTTGGGCGTGTTGTGGTAGCGAAAGGCAGCGCGGCAGACGCTCGCGTAGTCGTTCCACTTGCCGCTGCGGGCCACGCGGTCAGGGCCGGTGCCAGCACCTGTAGGGTTAACTATAGGAGAGGTCGATGTTGTGCTCGTTAAAGCACTCTCACTACCAGCGCCATAATATTGGTCATACCAGTCGCTGCACCACTCCCAAACGTTGCCGGTCATGTCGTAAATGCCCAGCTTGTTGGGGGCTTTTGTGCCTACCGGCTGAGGGGAGGCGTTATTAGAGTACCACGCCACATCCGCAACGGTGTTGCTGCCGCTGAACTCAAAACTCTCGCAATCCCCCGCGCTACACCCCCGCGCTGCGTACTCCCACTCCGCCTCCGTAGGCAAGCGCCAGCGCTGACCCGTAAGCGCATTCAGCCTCTCAAGAAACCCGTTAGCGCCCGCTATGTCGTCGTGGCTCACGTAAAACACGGGTTTATCATCGCTCAAGTAGGTGTTGTTGTTGGTAATGCTGCTGGGCAGCGACCCCATCACCGCCTTCCACTGCGCCTGCGTTACCTCGTACTTCGTAATGTGAAAGTCGTTAACCTGTACCCAATGAAGCGTTTCATTAGTGTAGCACGTGCCATCCCTGCCGCTCTTGCACCCCATCTCAAACACACCGCCGGTAACGGACACCAATTGTAACGTCAGCTCCACGGGAGAACCGAACGTCGCACGGTAGGTTCCGCGCCCCATGAGTTTGCCTGTGCTGCAGTCAACCAGCTGCGCCACCTGCTCTTGTCCTGCAACTAATACTGATGTCGCCTGTTGAACTGCTCCAGTTCTCTCCACCACCAGCTGCACAAATCCTATCCCGTTAGCCTTTCCCCACGCCGCGAGGCCGGTGGTGTCCACCTTGGCGCCCTGCGCGTGCTGGGTGCGCAGGGCGGTAAGCTTTGAGGCTACGACGGGGCTGTTGTCCTTAGTGAGCAGGTCGTACGCGCCGCTACGGGTAAGGTCGTAGCCCAGCCCCGCCGCAAACTCGTCGCCCTCAGCGTCGGTTGGCATGCCCACCACCAGCACTGCCAGCTTGGGCTTCTGTGCGTAGGCGCCCGTTATCTCCCCTGCGCCCGTTAGCAGCAGGAGAAGTAGAAAAATTATTGTCTTTTTCATTGTATTTTGAATTTGATTTGTTGTTCCCTCTACTCTAAAGGCTTTTCGTGGGAAGTAGTCCGCCCGTTGTTTTGAGAGGTTTCTGCTCCTCTGCCCGTTG
>JAITQP010000101.1 GCA_031288885.1 Prevotellaceae bacterium
TCGTCGCCGTACTGGATGGCGCGGAGGAGGTTGTAGAGCTTTGTGGAAACTTTTCCGGCCTGCCCGTCCTTGCAGTACTCAAATGTGCTGCCGGTGGCGGGGTCGTATATTTTCCCAACGGGGCTGATAACGGCCGCGGTACCGCAGGCCCCCACCTCGTCAAACGTTGCCAGCTCGCCAACCTCCACCCTGCGGCGCTCTACCGTCATGCCCAAATCCTTAGCCAGCTCCATGAGGCTCATGTTGGTGATGCTTGGCAGTATGCTGCTGGAGTCCGGCGTAATGTAGCTGTTGCCCCGAATGGCAAAAAAGTTTGCCGGCCCGCACTCGTCAATATACTTTTTTTCGGCAGCATCCAGATAGAGCACGGTGGAGTAGCCCAAGCGGTGGCAGACGTCAAGCGAGATAAGGCTTGCCGCGTAGTTTCCGCCGCACTTGGTATGCCCCGTTCCCCGCGGCGCGGCGCGGTCGTGGTCGCGGTCGATAATTACGCTCACGGGCTTGAAGCCTTCCTTGAAGTATGGCCCCACCGGCGTAACAAAAATGAGGAACAGGTAGTCATCCGCCCGCTTTACGCCAACCTGCGCCGAAGCCCCAATGAGCAGCGGACGAATGTAGAGCGTAGCGCCGCTGTCGTGCGGCGGCACAAGCTCCTCGTTGAGCTTGACCACCTGCGCCACCATGTCCATGAACAGCTCCTCGCTGGGAACATCCATCTGCAGGTATTGTCCGGATTGAATCATGCGCTTTGCGTTTTCGCGCGCGCGAAACAGGCGGATGCGCCCGTCAGCGCCGCGGAACGCCTTTAACCCTTCAAAAACATCCTGCCCGTAGTGCAGGCAGGTGGCCGCAATGTGCAGGGTTACCTCCTCGGAGGAGGTGATTTCGGGCTTGCCCCACTTGCCGTTACGGCAGTAGCAGCGAATGTTGCCCTTAGCTGGCAGGTAGCCAAAGCTTAAATTTTTCCAGTCAAGCATGTGTATACAATGTTGAAAATAGCTGTAGATTGTAGATTAATATACATACAAAAAAGCGGCATTATAGTAATACCGCCTTTTTTTTAAATGAAAACAGGCACCTGCACCGATTTACTGCAGCTTAAATACGATGGGCACCGTATATACCACCGGAACAGCGCGCCCGTTGTGGCGACCGGGTATCCACTTCGGCATGGCTTTTACCACGCGTATTGCCTCTTCGTCGCATACGCGGTCAAGCCCCTGAAGCACCTCTACCCTATCCACCGAGCCATCTTTTCCTACCACAAAGCGGATAACCACCCTGCCTTGTATGTTATTTTCCTGCGCCAGCGCAGGGTAGCGCGTATTTTCCGCCAAGAACTTTCTCAACGCCCTGTCGCCACCCGGAAACTGGGGCATTTGCTCCACCGCCATGAACGGCTGCTCATCGGCTACCACCACCTTGTGCTCGTTCAGCTCCGCAATATCTACTGCGTTGGGGTTGTCGTCATCGCCGGTGATGTTGGCAATTGAAATTGTCACTTTCGTTTCGCTGAGGTGCTCCTGAGAAGCCATCTGCTCGTCATCCCGCACCTTGTCGTCATCGGTGATTACAGGCGGCGTGAACTTAATGGACGACTTCAGGGGGGGAGGAGGTGGTGCTTCCGGCTCCGTTTTAATAACCTCTTTTGGTATTTCCGGCGCCTCCTTAATTGTTGCCAACTCCACCTGCGTATCCACTCCACCTAAATATTCGCGCGTTTTTTTTACGGTTTCCACCAAAAACGGAATGAGCATCACCAGTCCTGTGAATGCTGCCATAATTAGCAGCGCCAACACATGTCGCCGCCATGAGGTGCGACGAAGGTAGAACGCTCCATACGCCTGATTTTTTCCTTCAAAAATCAGCTCCGTCCACTCTATTGAGTTTAGCTGTGCATCTTTTCCCATTGCTTTGATTAGCTTATTACTTACCGTTTACTATTGTTTGTAACTTATACTAACGAGGTATTTCCCGCTCGGAGGCATAAACTCCTTTTGTCAAGTAGTTTTGGAGTAGAAAATCATCCCCTTCGCTCATTTCTATAATTGCGTACTTGCCGATGCTGCATATCTGCATTTCGTCCAGCACGTCAACCAGATTACGGTAGGTGGATTCGTCCGTCGGCTTAATGACCACTACCTGCCCCTCAGGGTCGTCCTTTATTTTTGACGATTGCTCCTTGAACTCCTCCTCGTTAATCTCCTTGCGCAGCTTTCTCCGCTTGAGCTCTACCATGCGGTTAACAGCGGTAGCGTTGCGCTCCAGCAAGATAGCGCGAAGACCGTCCGGCGAGTAGTCGGCTTCCTGAACGGAGGTGTAGTCTTGGTACTTTGAGTTGTCAATTTTGCCAAAGTAGTAGTAAACCTTGTCATCCTTGCCCAAGAGCAGCGTGATGGCTTTGGAATCCTTTACCTTATTTTTTTCGTCTTCGTTTATAATCTGATCGTCCTTTACGGGGAGCACCAAATCCATGATTTGCGGCTTGCTCAACGATGTACAGAACATGAAGAAAGTCAGCAACAACATATTCATGTCCACCATTGGGGTAAAGTCCACCCTCAGGTTCATCTTTTTGGGTTGACCCTTTTTGGCGCCATGACCTCCTCCGCCACCGGTGTTTACTTCTGCCATTTTATTTAGTTTTTAATTTCTGATTTATGTTCTATTCCATTAAATTAAAACCCTTCGGGCATATTCCGCAGCGTAGTAATCAGGCTAAAGCGGTTTTCCTTAATGTCTTGCAGCGTGGACGTTACCGCCCGCACAAGCGGGTAAGGCGTGCTTTGGTCGGCTTTGATGGAAACGGCCAGATCTTTGTTGACCGCTTTGGCCGTTTGTATCCACGTAGCCAGCTGGTTGTTTGCGCTGTCGGCGGGTACGCCGTTGCTCTGGCGGAAGTAGCTTTTTTGATCCTCCATGTCCAGCGCAAGGAACTCCTTCATTTGGGCAATGGACACGCCCACAAAGGTTGTTGGCTCCATGAAGTTGGCTATTTCCCGCTCGCTAAAGCTAATGCTGTAGCGTGCGCCCATTTTTTCCAGTATTGCCCTCTTGTCGTTTGGACGGTCAAAGTTCAGAAAGATTTTCCCCGTAGGCTCTATCAGCACCGTGATGACGTTGTAGTCCGGCACTTTGGTTTCCATTACCGACGCCGGCGTAATCACCTGAACGGGTTCCAAGGGAATAAAGTTTGCCGTCAGCATGAAGAACGTCAGCAGCAGCACCGTAACGTCGCTCATCGCCGTCATGTCGATAAACGTGTCCCGCTTCTTGGTTTTGATTTTACCCATGTCGTTTTATTTTTTTCTTGTTTTCGTGCTTTTTGAAACAAAGCGATTAGCTTACGCTTCGTGCTTAGTCGCGTACGTTTGTCCTACGGCAAAGCCCACCTCGCCTACGGCGTTGGTAATATCCTGCACTTTTGCCGAGAAGAAGTTGTAAACGATAATGGCCAAGGCGCCGGTTGCAATACCCATTGCCGTGTTCATGAGCGCCTCCGAAATACCAAGCGACAGGGCGATAGAGTCTGGCGCGCCTTCGTTGGCCATAGCGCCAAACGACCGGATCATACCGAGCACCGTACCCAGCAGCCCAAACAGCGTACCCAGCGACGAAATGGTTGCAATCACGTTGAGGTTTTGCTCCAAGTAGGGGAGCTCCAGCGCGGTGGCGTCCTCAATTTCCTTTTCGATGATAGCCGCCTTCTCGTCGGTGTTGAGGTCGGTCAGCTTTTCCACATCGCGGTAGCGCACCAAACCTGCGCGGAGAATGTTGGCCACAGAGCCTTTTTGCTTATTGCACAGCTGCTCGGCTCCGTCGATATCGCCGACTTTCAGCTTGCTTTTCGATTCGGCTACAAACTTGGTGATGGAGCCTCTTCCGCTCGCCTTGTTGAGGGCGAAAAAGCGCTCTACGCCCAGCGCCAACACCGTTAGCAGCAGCGTCATCACGATGGGGATAACGAAGCCGCCCTGAAACAGCGTCCCAAAGAGGTTGCCATCAATGGGATGCCCTTTGTCATCAAATCGTGCCGGCGACCCGCAGTACAGGTAGAAGAACGCATGGGCAACGATGAAACACACTACGACGACAATCATCGCAGAAATACCTTTTTTGTAATCTTTCTTTTGCTTAGGTTGTTTGGCCGATACTTCTTTTTTGGCGGCCTTTGGCTGACTCATACTGATACGTTTTTAATGATTAAAAATTTAGTTGTTTAATTGTATTGATGAACTTTTCATGGTAAAAAGATACACATGCAATGGGATAAATCTGTTTTCACGATGCACCTGTGAAAATAGGATTTGCGAAAGTAGTTCTTTTTGTTGAATGAACAAATTTTTTTTACAATAAATTATGTCAAATCAAAGCATTATTCACCGCTA
>JAITQP010000203.1 GCA_031288885.1 Prevotellaceae bacterium
TTGATGGTTTTTTACATAAAATAAATGATGTGAAACAAACAATCCGTAAGAGGGTAGGGTGGCAAAGCATTCCCGCTTCCCGTAATCCGTTGACGGAAAATGGAAAAGAGGAGATTTGCGTTTTTCTTGGTGTTGATTTCCTGATGAAAAGAGGGAAAGGGAAGCGGTGTGATTTTGTTAAGCAGTAGATAGGTAGATAGAAAGGAGACAAGTTGTGCGTGGGCGGACGGCTTGAAAAGCCGGATTTTCATAACCGCAGGTCAACGACCTGCGGTAGGCGCTCACTAATCACTAATCACTAATCACTAATCATTAGTTTTCAGATTTTATCTTCAATCAGGTATTGGTTGCGGTCGCCGGAGTTGCGCGCGATGAGCTCGCCGAGGTAGCCTGCCAGAAAGAGCAGCGTACCCATAATCATCACCGTTAGCCCGATGTAGAAGTAGGGGCTGTTGGTGATGAGGTTTGCCGGCAGGTTGTTGTTTAGCCGGTAGATTTTGTTTGCGCCGAGGTATATCGCCATGGCAAGCCCTATCAGGAACATGAGCGTACCCAGCACGCCAAAAAAGTGCATGGGTTTTTTCCCGAATTTTGTCAGGAAAATCACCGATAGCATGTCGAGGAAGCCCGTTATGAGGCGTTCCCACCCAAACTTGCTTTCGCCGTACTTGCGCGCGCGGTGCTGCACCACCTTTTCGCCTATTTTTTTGAAGCCTGCCTGCTTTGCCAGCACCGGAATGTAGCGGTGCATGTCGCCAAAAACTTCGATGCTTTTTACCACCTTTTTCTTGTACGCCTTTAGCCCGCAGTTAAAGTCGTGCAGCCTGATGCCCGTGATGCCGCGCGACGTGGCGTTGAAGAGCTTGCTTGGCAGCCGTTTCCCGAGCGGGTCGTAGCGCTTTTTCTTCCACCCCGACACCACGTCGTAGCCGTCTTCCACCACCATGCGGTAGAGCTCCGGTATTTCGTCGGGGCTGTCCTGCAGGTCGGCGTCCATGGTGATGACCACCTGCCCCTGCGCCAGCTCAAAGCCGCAGTAGAGCGCCGCCGATTTACCGTAGTTGTGCTGAAAGCGTATGCCGCGCACCGCGCCGCTATACGCCTGCGAGAGCTGCCGCACCACGCTCCATGAGCTGTCCGTGCTGCCGTCGTCCACCATGATGACCTCGCAGCTGAGCTGGTGCTCATCTACCACGCGCGCTATCCACGCCATGAGCTCCGGAAGCGATTCCGCCTCGTTGTACAAAGGTATGACAATTGATATATCCACCGTTTTGCTAAAATAAATTTGCTGCAAAGATACGGTTTTGTTTGTGAAAATAAAAAGTTTGTTTTATCTTTGCGCCGCTTTGGGGCAAGTCTTATACGACCAGCTCCTGCTGAACTCCCCCAGGATCGGAAGATAGCAAGGGTAGGTGGTTGTAGCGGTGCGATATAAGGGGCTTGCCCCTTTTTTTAATTAGGAATTAGGAATTACGAATTAGGAATTAGGAATTACGCTGTTGCAGTGTTATCTTGCCCCCGTCATTCCGAGCGGAGCGAGGAATCTCCTCGCATATTGACTACGTTACACGCTTCGCGTCATTGACGACGTTACACGCTTCGCGTCATTGCGAGCGTAGCGAAGCAATCCAGAAAATTCATTCCGCTTCACTTCCCGCTGGATTGCTTCGCTCCGCTCGCAATGACGCGACACTAATCACTAATCACTAATCACTAAAAAAAATGCTTCTGCATATTCACCCCGATAATCCCAACGTACGAGAAATTGCGCAGGTGGCCGATGCGCTACAGCGCGACGGCGTAGCCATTTGCCCCACCGATACGGTGTACGCTTTTGTGTGCTCGCTGAGCAGCAAAAAAGCCTACGAGGAGCTGCTGCGTATTAAGGGGGTGAAAGAAAAGGACGCCAACTTCTCCATCATTTTTCCCAGCCTGAGCTATTTGGCGGACTACGCCAAGGTGGACAACCAAACGTTTAAGGCGCTCAAGCAGCATTTGCCCGGGGCGTTTACCTTTATTCTCAAGGCGTCGGGCAAGGTGCCCGACAAGCTGCAAAACCGCCGCAGGTGCATTGGCGTGCGCATTCCGGACAACCGCATTGTAATGGCCTTGCTGGAGCAGCTGGGGCGCCCCCTGCTCACCACCTCCGTCAAGAGTGAGGACGAGGTGCGGGAGTACATCACCGACCCCGACGAGCTGTACGCGCAGTATGGCAAGCGCGTGGACGTAGTCGTAGACGGCGGAGCGGGGGGAAACGTCCCGTCAACCATTGTTGACTGCACCGTGCAACCCTACGAGGTGCTGCGGGAGGGAAAGGGCGTGCTGGTGTGAGGATTTCAGGTTTTAAACTTTAGATTTCAGGTATGAGCTACAAGGTATTTTGCGATGACAGGGAGCTGCAAGTTGGCGAAAGCGAATGGCTGAGCTTCTGTAGCCGCTACCAGCTGGTGGAGGCTGCCGGCGGGTTGGTCAGGAGCGGCGGCGGCGAGTGCCTGATGATTTTTCGCAACGGCAGGTGGGATTTGCCCAAGGGCAAGCGCGAGGAGGGCGAAAGCGTGGAGCAAACCGCCCTGCGCGAGGTCATGGAGGAGTGCGGCGTGGGCGCGCTGACGCTGCAAGGCCTGCTGACCGTTACCTACCACACCTACACGCTCAACGGCGTGGACGTGCTCAAGCGCACCTACTGGTACGCCATGCGCTACGCGGGTAGCCTGCGCGCGCTGCAGCCCCAAGCCGAGGAGGGAATTGAGGTGGCAGAGTTCTTGCCCCCCGAAAAGGTTGCCGCCTGCTTAGAGGCCTCCTACGGCTCCATACGGGAGGTGTTTGCTGCGGAAAAAGCTAAGCGCTAAAGCGGACGTTGCTGCAGCGGAGGGTTGAAAAAAAATCCGGCTTTGACAAAAGCCGGATTTTTTGCGTATAAAGGGTTTAGCGCTTAGAAGTAAAACATCAGGAAAATGTTACCACCTGTTACTGTTTTAAGCCCAAAAGTGCTTGCTACGTCACTACTGCTCCTTCTCCTTCTTGATTTTTCAGCTACCGCGCCATTTTCAACTTGCTGGTAGGTTATCCGTATTCAAGGACTTCGGCCTTGCGCTTCGTTGCAATGATTGTGTGTGTGCCCGCCATGCAGGAGAAGAATTCTGAGGCTCGCAAAGGTACAAATTTTTAGACCTCCCTCAAGGGGAATTACCAACGTATTAACCGGTAAGTTGCTCTTGTGGGAGGTCTAAAAAAAACACTTTCTCGTTGCTGCCCTTTAAAAGTCTAAGAAGCGCATTTGCAGCATACGGTTGTTGGAGTTTCCATCGCGCTTTGTGTCGAAGCTGAAGCGCAGGGTTATCCCAAACGACATCGGGAAAAGCTTTTTGCTCTGGTAGGTGGTAGTGTGGGAGGCAGGCGTGTAGGTCAGCTTATAAAAACCATCCTCCACCGTCTGAGGTTCGTAGTCGTATATACGTTCGCTTGTAGCGCCGCTTATGGCGCTGTACAGGCTGTACTCTCCAAAAATCCCTATGTAGAGCCCTAAGTGCGATGCTAACGTTTGCTTTACTCCCAGCTCAAAGTAACCTATGCCGCTAACTCCCAAATTCAACGGGGTTGATGCATCGGGACAATCGGCCATCGCACCAAACCCCAGAAACTCATTCTCAAGTGAGTAGTCGCCGTAGTGCAAAGACTTTCCACTCATATGGGCGCTGTCTGCAGATGCGCTACTTGTCCCTGAGATAGAATAGCCCACCTTAAACCCGCCGCGGGTGTACCATTTCAGCCAATCCATCCAAGGAAATGCACCCTCATAACCCAGCATCAGCGGTATCTGCACGTACATTGCAGATTGCTTAACGTTGTAGTTTTTAATGTCAGTATTGAAGTTAAGCGTCTTATCGTCAGTTTGCCATTCCCACTTATCGCCAACATCAACTTTGGATTCCTCCGATATGTTGCTAACCAATGAATTTCCGTTGTAGATGTTCACCTCTGCCCCTGTCCAGAAGCTCAAATGTGCGTTGAAGTGGTAGGCGTAGCCGGCTCCGCCGCCAAAGCCCATTCCGCCGTACGCGGTGCCGTTGGTAAGGGGCGCTAAGCTCGACCGCAGCACGTTAAAGTTGCCCGTTATTTCGTGGTATTGATCTCCTACTGCGGCGTATACGCTGTTAAACAGCAGCAAAGATGATAGCCCTGTGAGTATAAATTGGTATAAATGTTTCATAACCCTTTAATTTTTTTTATTAAAATTTTGTTCGTAAATTGTTGTATTACAGCCTTTTTAAGTGTTGATGCCCAGTAAAGAAGCAAAGCTACGCTAAATGTAAATGTTGCTCCTCTTCACAAGTATTGCTCCTCTTCACAAGCAAAAAACACCGCAAAGGTATGGAAAAGTTTTCAACAAGCAAAATATTTTGGAAGATTTTTTTGTAATTTTATCCTCCAAATACCAGCTATTTCAACAATATTTGTTGCAGTTTATTGAATTTCAGTATGATAAAAATGTTGAAAAGTTGCAGCATAATCTTGTTTTTTTTGCTACCGGCTTCCGAGCAGCGTTGGCTGCAGCAAGGTTTTATATTAAGTCCAATTACAAAGTCGTTGTTGCAACGATGAACGCCGTAGGCGTTTAATGTGGATAACCCCGAGCAAGCGGAGCGTAGCTCGGGGTGAAAATGCCCTCCTCTCTTCTGAGCTGCGTAGCAGCTTAACCGGAAAGACGGACGGTGTTTTTGGGTAAGCAGTAGAACTCCTACGGAGTTCTGCAGCGGATAGGGTGGCAGCTTTACCCCGAGTTGCGCTCCGCTTACTCGGGGTTATCCGTATTCAAGGCCTTCGGCCTTGCGTTTCGTTGCCATGATGGGGATAAAGTATCGCAATGACGCAAGGCGTGCTGAACG
>JAITQP010000014.1 GCA_031288885.1 Prevotellaceae bacterium
ACGATGGTGTCGGTGTAGGTTTGCCCGTTCTTGGCGGCGCGGGCAACAATGGTGTTTTCGCCGTCCCGCAGCGTTACCGGCCCAAAGATGTAGTGCACGGGCGCTTCGCCCTGCGCAAACGTCTCCACCGGCTCGCCGTTGACGGAGAGCGCAGGCGCGCCAAGGTTGGAGTAGACGGCGACGGGCGTTGTGCGGTTTACGCGCTTGCCGGCGCGCCGCTGCGTGATGTAGAGCACCGGCTCCGCGCTCCAGCTGGCCTTGTAGAGGTAGAACGGGTCTTTTTTCACCTTGCGGTCAAAGGTCACCAGCCCCTTCATGTTGCGCGCCGGCACGCCTCCCTGCGCAAAGGCGGGCGTTGCAAAGTCAAACATATTCCAGACGTACGACGCCAGCAGGTAGGGATGCTTGGAGATAATCCCCCACTGCACCTCGTGAAACTTGGTGGCAAACGTTTCGGGGTAGAACTGCGAAAAGTATCGCCCGTGGCTGGCCACCTGCTCCTCCTGCTGCAGGACGTTTGCCTCCGCGCCGTACTCGGAAAAAATCACCTTGTGGCGCGGGTATTCCTGCTCCAGCTTCTCCACCCACGGCTTCAGGTCGCCAACTTCGCCGCCGTACCAGCCAAAGTAGTGGTTTATTCCCTGCACGTCGGCGTTGAGGTTGGCGGGCTGAGGGAGGGCGCTGTGACCGTTGACGGAGGCGGTGTAGCGGTAGGGGTCTTCGCTTTTGGCGAGGTCGTGCAGCTCGGCGGTGAGCGCCACCGTGTAGGGGTACGGCGCGTACACCTCGTTGTGCAGCCCCCAGATGTAGATGGAGGGGTGGTTGTAGTTTTGGCGTATGAGCTCCGTGAGCTGCTGCCGCGCGTTGTCGGCCTCCTGCGTCGACACGCGGTTTACGAACGGGATTTCCGCCCACGCCATCAAGCCCAAGCTGTCGCACGTGGCGTAGATGCGCTCCGCCTGCTGGTAGTGCGCCAAGCGGACGGTGGTTGCCCCAACTTCCCGTATGAGCTCCATATCCGCGTCGTGGTGCTCGCCGGCGAGGGCGCTGCCCAGCTGCCACCAGTCCTGATGGCGGCACACGCCGTACATGGGCGTTCGCTTCCCGTTGAGGTACATTCCGTCGCCCGCCCGCAGCTCAAAGCGGCGCAAGCCCAGCGGCTGAACAACCTCGTCTACCACCGTGTCGCCCGCGAGCGCCTGCACCACCACCCGATAGAGGTAGGGGTCGTCGCGCCCCTGCCACAGGTGGGGATTTTTGAGCAAAAGCTGCTGCACGAACGCCTGCCTGCCCTGCGGCAGCACCTCCTCCACCGAGCGGCTCACAGCCTTCACCTGCCCGCCGACCTCGTAAACGGTGGTGCGCAGCGTGATGCGCTGCGCGGCGGCGCGCCTGTTCTCCAGCTTCACCTTCACCTCCAGCGCGGCCTCCTTCTGCGAAACGCTCTTTTGGCTAAGGTACACGCCCGACGAGGCAAAGTCGGTAACGGCAATGCAGAGCTGCTCGGTGGCGATGAGCTCCACCGGCCGGTAAATGCCGCCGTACACCCCAAAGAGGTGGTGGTTGACGGGTATCACGTCCGGTCGCGCCGCGTTGTCGGCCTTTACGAGGATTTCGTTTTCCTCGCCATGCCTGAGCAGGGTTGTTATTTCGACAGCAAAGGCGGCGTATGCGCCCTTGTGCCCGCCCGCGTACTGGCGGTTGACGTACACCTCCGCCACCGAGCCCACGCCGCCAAAGCGGAGGAAGACGCGCTTGCCCCTCAGCGCGGCGTCGGGGGTGAAGGGCTTGCGGTAGTAGGCTTCGCCGGCGTAGTAGCTGTTTTTGGCGGTTTGCATGTCGGTAGCATTCCACGTGTGGGGCAGCAGCACCGGCTTCCATCCGGAGGAAAAGGTTTCGGCAAACAGCACCTTGTCGGCGGCAAACGGCCCCTTTTTGAACTCCCACCCGTCGTTGAACGGGGCAACGCTTCGCCCTGCAAAGCCTTGCATCGTAAGCAGAAGCAACGCTCCTGCCATCATTAAAATTTTTTTCGTCATACTCGTTTTTTTTAATTGTTAAAATGTGGTTTATGAGTTGACAAATGTACTAAATTATACCGAGCCTTTAACCCAAAGAGGGTTTAAAAGCCTAATTTGGGGTTTTTACCCCCTTTAGCAGGGAGTTAACCGCATTATTAATCCCCTACGGGGAATTGGGGAGGCGGGATACCTGCATTTTTCTATTGATATTATTGCCCTACGGGCAATTGCCCCACAATAAATAGATTTTTTCAAATAACAAATTATAAGGCGGCATAGCTTATACATTGCTTTCAGCACGCTTCGCTCGCAATGACGCGAAGCGTGCATCTCCGTTAATGCAAATTTTTATTGGGCGTTATATAATCCCCCCTCTATCAATGAGGTAATGAGGTTTTATATATCATATCAAACTTTCTCATGCTACTGAGGTAGCTTTGTTATAAGAATTAGGTTGTAAATGAGGTTTTTGAGGCGGCAATACCTACATTCCGTCCCTAACGGGACGGCAGAAGCGTATAGCAGGCGCGGCAGAAGCGTATAGCAGGCGCGGCAACCTCATTTTCAACCTAATTTTCCCAACAAAACCACCTCAGTAGCAACGGGCATCCCACCACAACCAACCTCATTACCTCATTTGTTTTTGGGGTAACGCCCGTCCCTACACGCCTCGCGCCATTAATCATTAATCACTAATCATTAATCATTAAAATTTGTGCTCCTGCCATTAGCAGGGCGCCTACGCCGTAGGGAGCGGTCATGTCGGCTGTTACCTTTTTGGGGTCTGCGCCAATGGGCTGCACCCAGCCCAGCTTTCCGCTTTTGTCCACCGCGGCGGTCAGCCACGCCCACGACTTCTCCAGCACGGGGAGGTATTCGCTCTCCGGCAGCACGCCCGCGTTTACGCCGTAGGCAATGGCGTAGGTTATGAGCGCCGTTGCGCTCGCCTCCGGCGCGGGGTAGCTGTCGGGGTCAAGGAGGCTTGCGTGCCAGTATCCCCGCCGGTCTTGCAGGCTGGCAAGGTTTTTTGCCAGCTTCCGCAGGAGGTTTTCGTAGAAAGTCCGCATGGGCGCGGTGTCCGGCAAGACCTCCAGCACTCCGGCCACGCCCGCCGCCGCCCATCCGTTGCCCCGCCCCCAGAATACCTTTTTGCCGTTGGCCTCGCGCTTGGCAAAGTAGCTGTCGTCCCTGAAGAAGAGCCCCTCCTGCCCGTCGAACAGGTGCGCGTACGAGCGGCGGAAGCCCTCGTCCATAAACCTCACGTAAGCCTCGCTGCCCGATATCTTCGACATGGCGGCGTAGGTCGGCGGCGCCATAAAGAGCGCGTCGCACCACGTCCACGACTGCTTGTTGCGGTGGGACATCGCCGTGTCGGGCGGGCTGCCCATGATTTTGTCGAGGCGGGTTTTTACGGAGGTCAGCATGCTCTCCTCCCCGTAACGCCCGTACATGGCGAGGTAAAATCGCCCCACGCACAGCTCGTCGGCGTGGTAGATTTGGTAGGCGGGGTAGCGCTCAAAGTTGGCCGCCACCTCCCACCTTGCCTTTGCGCCAACGTCCCTTAGCCACGCCATGCACGCGTCGGGGCGTTGGCTCAGGGGCGCCCACTGCGCCAGCCCCAAGTAGAACACGGCGTTTGTCCACGCGGCAACGCCGCGGTCGTGGAGGTTTTTCTCCCCGCTATTCGCGTAGCGGAAGTTCTTCATTTGCCACTCGGCCACCCTGTCCATCAGCGCGCGGGTGGCGGCGGCGTTTTGGATTGAGGGATGCTCCGGCAAGCCCTGCGCGCCAACCGGCGGCGCAAGCAGCCAAATCGCCAGCCCTACTATGTTCAGCCTACGCAACATTTGTTTTCCCTCCCTGCTTATACTTTGCGGCAAACGCGCTGGGCGTCATGCCAAATTCCCGCTTAAAGGCGTTGGTGAAGTAGGCGTTACTCTCTATCCCAATCACCTCCATTATTTCGCCCATATTCATATTTTCTTCAATAATCATTTTTGCCGCCATGCGCATGCGGTGGTTGTTTACAAGCTCCACGGGGCTTTTACCGGTAAGCTTTTTGAGCTTGTTGTAAAAGGAGGATTGGCTCATGGAGAACGACGAGGCCATAAAGCTCACATCTATGGTAGAGGTTCCGATGTGCTTTTCTATCAAGTCCGTCAGCTTTTTGAGGAAGTCGTTGTCGTGGTGGTTGCTCGACAGGTCGCCGCTGCCGGCGTAGAAGTTTTTGGAGTAGTGCTCCCGCAGCTGCCGGCGCTGCCTAAAAACGTTTTGTATGGACACCTTCATCAGCTCCAAGTCCAGCGGCTTTTCGAAGTAGAGGTCTGCGCCGGCGTCTGCGCCCTGAAGCTTGCTCTCCATGCTGGTTTTTGCCGTGAGGAGCACAAAGGGTATGTGCGACGTTTCAACGTTTTCCTTTAGCTCCCTGCACAGCGTGATGCCATCCTTGCGGGGCATCATAATATCGCTTATGACGAGGTCAACGTCCGCGCTGCGAATAAGCTCGGCGGCTTCCTCGCCGTCGGCGGCCTCCACCACATCGTAGAGGGTTGCCAGCGACTCGGCTATCAGCGAGCGGAGTATTTTGTTATCCTCCACCAGCAGTATTTTTCTCCGCCTCGCCACCACGCCGCCCTGCTTTGCGGCGGCGGCGCTCTCCCCGCTTTCCTTTCCGCCTGCGGCTGGCGGCGCCTCGCTTTCGGTCAGGAGCCCCAGCGCCTCGTAAAAATCCCGCTCGGCGGGCAGGCACACCAGCATATCCGTTCCCCGCTCCTGCTCGCTGCTGAGCACAATAGCGCCGTGGTGCAGCATGGTGAGGCTCTTGACCAGCGCCAAGCCTATGCCGGTGCCCATGTGCGCGTCCGCCTGCACGGTGTTAATCTTGTAGAAGCGCTCAAACACGCTCTCCATCTCCCCGCTCGATATGCCAACGCCCGTATCCCTCACGGCAATGCCGAAGCACCTGTCCGGCAGCACCTCGGCGCGCATCGAAAAGATGTCCCTGAAGCGCGGGGAGAACTTTTTTACGTCGGCGTACACCTCCACCGTTACGGAGCCGCCGTTGTTGGTGTACTTAAAGGCGTTGTGCAGCACGTTGAGCGTTACCTTTTCAACAACGCTCCTGTCGAGGTAGGTTGCGTCCGGCAGCGCCTCGTCCACCACCAGCTCAAAGGCGATGTGTCGCTGGCGGGCGTACTCCCCAAAATCGGCGGTGATGGCCTCCACCATCTTTCTGACGCTTGTGGGCTTGGGCGCCAGCTTCATCTTTTTGTTTTCAATCGTTCTGAAGTCCATCAGCTCGTTGACGAGGTTGAGCAGGCGGGTGGTGTTGCTGCTGAGAATATTGTAGTAGTTGTCCTGAACGGCGTTTTCCTCCCTGAGCCTGCCCAGCGCCGCCGACATGAGGGCAAGGGGCGTGCGGAAGTCGTGCGAAATGTTGGTAAAAAACCGCAGCTGCGACTGGTGTATCTGCTCCTTTTTGTCCTTTTCTATGCCCTCGAGGTAGAGCTGCATGCGGAGCTTTTTCCGCCCGTTGTAGTAGTAAAAGAGGACGTAGAGGATAGCCGCCGCCGCCAGAACGTAGAGGATGTAGGCGGTAGGGCTGTACCACGGCGCGGCTTTCCGGCGGATTTTTATCACGGTGGGCGTATCGCTCCAGATGCCGTCGTTGTTTGCCGCCGCCACCTCAAAGTAGTACGTTCCCGCAGGCACCTGCGAGTAGAGCACCGTGCGGTTGGCGGCGTCCGTCACTATCCAGCGGTCGTCGTAGCCCGACAGGCGGTAGCGGAACGTGTTTTTTTCGGGGATGAAGTAGTTGTCCGACGAAAACCGGAAGCCGAAGTTCTCCTGCTTGTGGCTCAGCACCACCTCGCTCACCGTGCCGCCTCTGCTGCTGTCGTGCGTTTTCTCAAAGTGCAGCCGCACGGGCTTGTTGTCGATAAGGCAATCGGAAATTATCACGCTGGGCTTGTAGGTGTTGAAGGTGACCTTTCGGGGCTCAACGACCGTAAACCCGTTTGTACCGCCAAAGTAGAGCTTTCCGTCGCTGCCCCTAAAGGCGGCGAGCGGGTAGTACACCTGCCCCTGCACGCCGTCTTTCTTGTCGAAGCGCGAGCAAACGCCGCCCACCGCGTCGTAGCGGAACAGCCCGTTGTCGGTGCCCATCCAGATGTTGCCCTCGTTGTCGGAGCAGAGGCTGTAGATGGAGAGGAGGTTAAAATTCCCCACGTCCCTGAACACGGAGTACGTTCCGGCGACAGGGTTGTAGCGGTACAGCCCGTTGCCGATGGTGCCCACCCACACCGCGCCTTTCTTGTCGCAGCACACCGACTGGGCGTAGAGGTAGCGCGCCGTGTCAAAGGGGATGTGCGTGCAGCGGTGCGTTTTTACGTCCATGCGGTAGAGGCGGCTTTGGCTCACCACCCACAGGTTGCCGCTCCGGTCCAGCGCCATGCCAAAGATGTACTGCCGCCGGTTTTTGCCGTCCAGCACAAAGTGCGACAGCGAGTGGTCTTTGAACGACAGAAAAGACACCGCCATGTCGGTTGCCTGATAGGCTATCCACAGCCCCTTGCTTATGGTGTCGGCGGCAATCGTTCTCAGGTTGTTGTAGAGCAGCGAATTTTTATTTTTACCCTCGTGCCGGAAGTTTTTGAACTTTCCCGTTCGGGCGTCGTAGAAGTCGAGCCCGCCAATGTAGGTTGCCACCCAGAGCTTTCCGTTGCCCTCGTCCGCCATAGCCTTCACGTTGTCGGAGCTGAGCGCGCCGCCGCCGTGGCGGCTGCGGAAGCTGGCAAACTTCCCCGAGACCTTGTCCATGCGGTTAAATCCGCCGCCCTCGGTGGAAATCCAGAGGTAGCCGTCGCTTTCGGCAAAGCCGCTCACCGGCGAGTGGTTGAGCCCCTCCTCATCGGGCAGGTAGGTGGTGAAAGGCTGCGACTCGCCGGTGTTGACGTAGCAAAGCCCGCCGGCGTAGGTGCCTATCCACACGTTGTGCTGCCGGTCGCCCGCAACGCACCACACCGAGCTGTTGGGGATGGTGAACGGACGCTTCTGCTCGTGAACGTGATGCGTGTACGCCTTCGTGTCCGGATCTACGATGAATAGCCCGCCGGAGGAGGCCACCCACAGCCGACCGTTCCTGTCGATGAACAAATCCCGTGCAACAAGCCCGCTGCCGGAGAGCAGGTCGATATGCTCCTTAACGGCATACGAGGCCATGTCGAGGGCGTACAGCCCGCCGGAGGAGAGCACCCACATGGTGCTGCCCGCCGTTTGCGCCGCCACCACGTAGCCCACGTCCGGCAGCGTTGCGCAATGCTGAAGCTCCATGGCGGCGTAGTCGTAGCGGTAAATTCTGCCGTAGCTGCTAAAGACGTAGAACTCCCCGTTGTAGTCGCACGTTACCCTGCCGATGTAGTGGAGCGGCTTTCCCTCGAGCGTGGGGGTAAACAGCGTGTCGGCGTGAACGAGGCAAAACCGGCTCTCCTCCTTAACCCACAGGTTGTTGTACCGGTCAACCTTTACAAGGCCGTTGCTGCGGGCAAACACCTCCACAAACCTGTCCTGCTCCCGCTCGTAGCCGTACACGCCCTTGTTGGTGCCCACGAACATCCTCCCGCCCGTGTCGGCGGTGATGTTGTAGTAGATCCAGCGCCCCGCCTTGCCGGTTTCCCTGAAGCTTGTGCTGTAGCGCTTGTACTGGTAGCCGTCAAAGCGGTAGAGGTCGTTGTCCATGAGCGCCCAGATAAACCCGTCCTTATCCTGCTGGATAGCCTTCACGCCGTCGTAGTAAAACCCGCCCTCGGGCGACAGCGTCCTGAAGACGTAGTCCTCCCGCCCCCCGCCAAAGGCAGGGGCGCTTAGCAGCAGGGCTGCGGTCAGCAGGTAGAATATGTGCACGAGCTTGGGCATATACCTTTTTTTATAGCTAAAAAATTAATTCATTCTCACATTTCGCCGACGTTGTTGCAATGGCAGGCGGCGCCGTCCCGTAGGGACGGAATGTTGGTAGAAGATAACGTCGCCCGCCCGCCGCCCCGTCCCTACGGGGCAGCGTTCCGTTGCAGCAAAGCCCATTCCTCCCTTCTCTCTTAATGAGGTAATGATGTTTTATATCTCATATCAAACTTTCCTCTGCTACTGAGGTTGTTTGGTTATAAGAATTAGGTTGAAAATGAGGTTTTTGAGGCACCTCTACCCACATTCCGCTCCTAACGGACGGCGCAAGGCGTGCGTCGGAGCACGGCAACCTCATTTTCAACCTAATTTTCCCAACAAAACAACCTCAGTAGAAACGAGCACCCCACTACAACCAACCTCATTACCTCATTTCTTTCCGTATACTAACCTTAACAAGGTTGGCTTGTTAGAAGAATTAAGTTGTAAATGAGGTAAGCCTATTAACCATTATTTCTTGTCCGACCATGTATTCGAATCGCCGGGCTTAACGTAGTCCGTTTCCTTTTCATACTTGCGGACTACCATAAATGTATCTATAAACGTCTCAACAGGCTTAAATATCGCGCTGTAGTATATGGAGTCCGAGTTGAATTTTGGTATCTTCAGCGTGTCGGGCAAAATGAGCGACCCATCAAAATGGGGGTAAATCACCGTGTCTGTCCAGCGGGTATTTTGTATTTTCCATCCCACCCGTGTAGCCACCAGCGGCGGCGCATCGGCAGGGAGAAATACAATGGTCATAGTACTTGTGCCATCCCTATGAGGTTTGCCCGCAAGCGTGCGGTTGTTCAGCAAGCTGGCGTAGGTTTCTCCGTAGGTTACCCCGTTCAGCGTTACGGGCAGCGAGGAGTACTTGCCGGTTTCGTCGTACAGGGTGAGCGAAAACACGTAGCTGCCCTCGTTCACGAAAGTATCTACCGTTACCTCCATTCCGTTGAGGTCAACGCTAAAGGTTTGGGTGCGGTTGGCGCCATCTGCCCACCACGCGAGGGAGGCTTTCTTTACGCGAATGTCCGTAACCGGCGGGAGTACCATCTTCAGCCGGCTCTTGCCCGAGAGCACCTCTATGGAGCCTTGGGGATATTTGGCAAGATATACAATAGGCCCATCGCCCCGAAACTCCCTGTAGGTTTCATCCATGCTGCCACAGCCCGCAAGCGCCACTGCTCCCAGCGCTATGCTATACAAAATATGTTTCATGTTTTTGATGATTTTAGTTTTTTTTCTAATTTTTACGCTATGCGCTACTTTGCCTCCGCGCCAAAGAACGAAAGCTGGTCAATCATTACAGGCCCCGTTGTGCTGCTGCCGTAGGTTTCCACCACGTTAATTACGATGTACTGCACCGGATCCACAAAGTCGCCGGGTATTGGAAACTCCTGCCCCTGTATAATCAGGTCAATATCATCGGCGGAGAGGTCGCCCGTGTTGTTTTGGCTGCTCACGGTGGAGAGGGTGTAGGTGCCGTCGGCGCGGGGCAGCCCAAACTCGCCTATTTTAGCAAACTGGGCTTCAAGGTTCATGTTGTTACGGTTGGGCGCTTTGGAGGCAGCCCAAATCTCCAGCGTTTTGGGGTAGCCGTCCTTAAAGATGTAGCGGTAGTCCGTGGTGGTGGCTCCCCCTATGCCGGTTTTGGGGTAGGTGAAGATGTCCGTTCGCGAGCCTGTGTACATAAAGCGTCCGTGCAGCACAATGCGCGAGAGAAGGTACTTTTTCCCGAGGTTGATGGTAATTTTCTGCGGGAAAGCGCTGGCAGGCGGAGAGTGGTAGCAGTAGGAGCCGCTCTTGCCGATTTGTTCGTCCCACAAGCATGGGGTGTCGTGGTGTCCGCCGGAGTAGGTGTGGTTACCCTTCGTTTCAAATCCCATTTCATACCACCCAAAGCTTTTGGGGTCGCACTGATACTCCTCCCACGGCGTGATGGTCTCCTCCTTGTAGGTTGAGCGGCGGCCCCACCTGTCCTTCGTAAACACGGCAAACCGTGCCTCCTCCGCTCTCTGCTTGCGCAGGGAGTAAACAAAGTTCACCGCTTTGGAGTATATCATAGCCTTTTCCACCCAGCCGGAGGTGCTCGCCGCAGAGTCGGTTATCTCCCACTTGCAAATGCCGTAGGCTATGGGCGCTCCCAGCTCGTTGGTGGAGGTAACTTTTATTCCTCCGTAGGTTGCCTCTAACTTCAGATCATCAAATATCATAAGGTAGGGGGACTTTTTCGGCTTTACGGTTACGGGAACCGGCTCAGAGGCGGCGTCGCCGTAGCTCATCGAGTAGAGGTTGACCAGCTGCTCGGTGGTATCGCTAAACCCCTCCACAAGGATAGAGTCGGTGTAGTAGGAGGCGTTGGTGACGCGCTGCTCGCCGTCCACCGTGTAAACCGCGCGCACGTACTTAAGGTTTACGTCGGCGGGGCGGTTGTAGAAAATGACTGCCGCGCCGGGCAGATTCTTCACGTCCGT
>JAITQP010000035.1 GCA_031288885.1 Prevotellaceae bacterium
GACGGCTGTTTGCGAGGAGATTCCTCCGCTCCGCGCGCTCGTTCCTCGCGCGCTCCGGTCGGAATGACGGCAGGGGGCGAGGCGTGTAGGGACGCGAAGCGTGTAGGGACGGCGTGCGCACGCTTCGCGTCCCTTTCCCCCCCTACCGCCCGTCATTCCGAGCGCAGCGAGGAATCTCCCCGCAAACAGTCGTCGCCGCGCGCTTCGCGCGCTCCGGTCGGAATGACGGCAGGGGCGGGCGCGAGTGGTGTGCAAAAAAGGGCGGGTTTGAAACCCGCCCCTACAACGGCGCACGCTTCGCGCCATTAATCATTAATCATTAACCATTAATCATTAACTCTCCGCGTTGCGGAGGTGCAGCGGGTGGGGGTTAGGGTGAGGTAGTCGCCAACGCTGTGGCTGCCGCGCGGGAATACGACTACCATGTTTTGGGAGGTGCGCCCAAAGAGCTGCTCCTTCGACTTCTTGGAGAAGCCTTCGGCTAAAACCTCTACAGGCTTGCCCACGTAGGGGCGCTTTGCCTTGAGCGAGAGCTCGCTCTGGAGGGCGATAATTTCGTTCAGCCGGCGCAGCTTCACGTCCTCCGGCACGTCGTCCTTGAGGCGGCGCGCCGCCTTGGTGTTGGGACGCTCGGAGTACATGAACATGAACGCAAAGTCGTAGCCTACCTCGCGCATGAGCGAGAGCGTTTGCCGGTGGTCGTCCTCCGTTTCGGTGCAAAAGCCCGCTATCAGGTCGGTGGAGATGCTGCACTCGGGCAGCATGCTGCGAATGGCGGCAATGCGCTCCAGATACTCCTCGCGCGTGTACTTCCTGTTCATCAGCTCCAGCACGCGGGTGCTGCCGCTCTGCGCGGGGAGGTGTATGCTCCTGCAAATGTTGGGGTGCCGCGCCACTACGCGCAGCACCTCGTTGCTCATGTCCTTGGGGTGCGAGGTGGAGAAGCGCACGCGCAGCTGGGGCGAGAGCAGCGCAACGCTCTCCAGCAGCTGGGCAAAGGTGCAGGCTTCCGTTTTTCCGTCGCCGGCAAGCGCCCTGTAGCTGTTCACGTTTTGCCCCAGCAGCGTCACCTCCCTGTAGCCGCCGCTGACGAGGGCCTGCACCTCGCGCAGGATGCTTTGCGCATCGCGGCTTCGCTCTGCGCCGCGCGTGTAGGGCACCACGCAGTAGCTGCACGCGTTGTTGCACCCGCGCATGATGGACACAAACGCCGACACGCCGTTGGTGTCGTAGCGCACGGGGGCAATTTCGGCGTAGGTTTCCTCGCGCGACAGCTCCACGTTTACGCCCTTTTGCCCCGCTCTGGCTACGCTCACGAGGTTGGGCAGCTCGCGGTAGGCGTCGGGGCCAACCACAATGTCAACGGATTGCTCCTGCTCCAGCAGCTTTTCCTTCAGGCGCTCCGCCATGCAGCCAATAACGCCCAGCATGAGCTGTGGCTTTTTCCGCTTGAGCGCGCGCAGCTCTGCCAGCCGCCCCCACACGCGCTGCTCGGCGTTTTCGCGGATGGAGCAGGTGTTTATCAGCACAAGGTCGGCGCTTTCGGCGGCGCTGCACAGGGCGTAGCCCTGCCCGCGCATGACGGAGGCTACCACCTCGCTATCGTTTACGTTCATTTGGCAGCCGTACGTTTCGATGTACAGCAGGGGAGTATGGGGGGAGGTCATGCGCTTTTACCGTGTGGTGTAGTAGTGGTGCTCTATTTTATCCGCCAAATCGTTGTTGTAGGCGCTCACCATGTCGCCTATGCGGAACAGGTCAACCATGCTCCAGATAATGGTGACGGGGAGCCCTACGGCCACGAGCGAAAGGATGAGCATCACCGCGCCGGAGCGCTTTTGGTTGATGTAAAATCGGTGTAACCCTAAAAATCCTAAAAAAAAGCAGCATACGGCGGCCATCGCCGCCGAGCGTTTATTGGCTTCGTATCGAATTAGCTTTGCTGTGTTCATTTCCTTGCGTGCTTACTGTTCCATGTTGTTTATTGCGGCTTGCAGCGTATTATCCACGCCATCCAAGAAGGGGTAAAAGCCCTCGTCGTCCAGCGCGGTGCCTCGTCCGATTTGGGCTTTAATGTGCGAAGATATGAGCTTCTGGCAGGCTCGCAGCTCCTCCCAGCTTCCGCTCACGCCGTTGCTCGCGGCGTAGCTGGTGAAGCTGCCGATGAGGTTTTTCCGGCTCAGGTACCTGCGGAGCTCCGGAAATGACCTGATTTTACTCAGCCGCGCCCTGTTGGCGTCTGAGAATTGCAGCGCAAACTTGTACACTAAGTTTTTGCGGAATACCGCCATGTAGTAGCTGTTGAAGCTGAGGGTATCAATCGGCACAAAAACGTCGGGCGTAATGCCGCCGCCGCCGTACACCGCTCTCCCGCTGCGCGTGAGGTAGCGCAGCGAGTCGTTTTGCTTGATGCTGTCCGCCACGTCCATTTCGCCGTGGTCGTAGCGGCGCTGTATTTCCAGATAGTAGTCGTCGTTTTCGCCGTTGCTGTTGTAGGGGCGCTGAATGCAGCGTCCGGAGGGCGTGTAGTAGCGCGCCACCGTGAGGCGCATGCCCGAGCCGTCGTTGAAGAAGAAGGGCTCCTGCACCAGCCCCTTGCCAAACGAGCGGCGACCAACAATCACGCCCCTGTCGTTGTCCTGTATGGCGCCTGCCAGCACCTCGCTGGCCGAGGCCGAGCCCTCGTCGATGAGAATGGCCACGGGGATATTTTTTAGCGACCCGTGCCGGTCTGCAAAGTAATCCTTGCGCTTGGAGCTCTTGCCCTCGGTGTATACGATGAGCGCGCCCGCCTCCAAAAGCTCGTTGGCAATTTCGATGGCCTGCTCCAAGTAGCCGCCGGTGTTGCCGCGCAGGTCAAGGACTAAGTTTTGCATTCTTTCGTTCAGGAGCTTCTGCGCCGCCTCCTTAAACTCCGTGCCGGTGTTGCGCGAAAATTTGGATATTTTAATGTATCCGGTGTGCGGCGTGGACATGTAGGCAACATCTACGCTTTCGATCGGAACTTTTCCCCGCGTGATGGTTACCGGCACGAGGTCTTTTCCGCCCATTCGGCTCAACCCCACCCTCACCTTGCTGCCGCTCCTGCCGCGCAGCAGCCTCACCACGCTGTCCTGCGGTATTTTGCGGCCTGCCACTACGCTATCGTTAACGGTTATGATGCGGTCGCCGGCCTGCACGCCCACGCGCTCGGAGGGGCCTCCCACAATGGTGTTTATCACCACCACCGTATCCGAGAGCATGCTGAACAGCACGCCGATGCCCTCAAAATTTCCCTCCAGCGATTCGCTGGCCTCCTCCATTGCCGAGGCGGGAATGTAGAGGGAGTGCGGGTCTAAGGATTTTAGCACCAGCTCTATCGATTTTTCTTCAATATCCTTGTGCGGGATATGGTCAACATACCCCTTGTCGATGAAGTTGAGAATGGTGTTGAACTTATTCCACTTTTGCACCGTCAGGTAGCGCCGCTGCAGGTTCGACTCCTGCACGCGAACGCCCAGCATAAAGCCTAAGGTCAGCGCTCCCGCAATCACCAGCGGAAATGTAATTCTTTTTTTAGCGAATTTTAGAGCCATATATCAATAGTTATAGTAAAACGTCTATCTGCTGAACTTGTATGCCTGCGCGCTCCAGCAGGCGTATTCCGTTGTCGTCGTGGTAGAGGTCTGCAAAAACAACGCGCCGGATGCCCGCCTGAATAATCAGCTTGGCGCACTCCACGCAGGGCGACGAGGTGACGTAGAGCGTTGCGCCCTCGCTGCTGTTGTTGGATTTTGCAACCTTTGTTATGGCGTTGGCCTCCGCGTGCAGCACGTAGGGCTTGGTGACGTTGTTCTCCTCACACTCATTCTCAAACCCCGAGGGCGTGCCGTTGTAGCCATCCGAAATAATGCTACGCTCTTTGACCAGCAGCGCGCCCACCTGACGGCGCTTGCAGTAGGAGTTTTTTCCCCATATCCGCGCCATCTCCAAGTACCTGCAATCAAACTGATGCTGCCTGCCGCCCATTGAATTATCATCTAAGTTATTTATATGCAATACGTTAATTTATTATGCTGAGGAACGAATTAATCTGCAAGTTTAATCAAAAAACGTAAAACGACAAAATTATTTTGTAAAACACCATATTCTGATTAAGTTTGCAATCTTTTTAATCGGCAGCCCGACGGAAGCGGAAGGCCTGCCCCCTGTAAAAAAAAAATTTACGCGATGAACGCTGACAAAATATTAGCCATACAGAAAGACATTGTGCGGGTGCTCCGCAACATTTACGACCCCGAAATTCCGGTAAGCGTGTACGAGCTTGGGCTTATCTACGAGGTGCAGGTGAGCGAAGAGGGCAAGGTTGACATCGCGATGACGCTCACCGCGCCCACCTGCCCCATTGCAGACGACATTGTGAGAAACGTGCAGGAGCAGGTGGCGCAGGTGCCCGAGGTAACCGAGGCAACCGTAAACCTCACCTTTGACCCGCCGTGGGACAAGGATATGATGAGCGAGGAGGCCAAGCTACAGCTGGGGTTGCTGTAAAGAAAATTTAGCTGACCATTGCTGACACAGGACTTCATACAATCCGCCGCGCGCAGCGCCGGCTTTGACGCCTGCGGAGCTGCCGCGCTGGGCGCGCTGCCGGACGACATGCTCCGCAGCTACCACGAGTGGCTACAGGGCAGCGGTCACGCCGGCATGCGCTACATGGAGCGGCACCTGCAAAAGCGCGCCGACCCGCGCCTGCTGATGAAAAGCGGCGCGCGCACGGCGGTGGTAACGCTCTTTTCGTACAAGCCGCAGCGCCGGCAGCCGCCGCACCTGCCGCAGGTGTCGTGCTACGCCTACGGGGCGGACTACCACGCGCTGCTCAAGCAAAAGCTCTGGAGCCTGCTGGCAGCGCTGCAGGCCGAACAGCCGTCGCTGCAGGGGCGCACGTTTGTTGACACCGCGCCCGTACAGGAGCGGTACTGGGCGGCGCTCGCCGGCTTGGGCTGGCTGGGCAAAAACGGAATGCTGATAAGCAAGGAGCTCGGCTCCTACACGTTCATCGGCGTGCTGCTCCTGAGCGACGAGGTGGAGAGCAACGCCACGCCGCCAAAAAACCGCTGCGGCAGCTGCACGCGCTGCATCAACGCCTGCCCCACAGGCGCCATCATGGACAAGGGCAGGGTGAACGCGCGCCGCTGCCTGTCGTACCGCACCATAGAGCAGCACGCCAACCCGCCGCACGGCGACGACGCGGACGAGGCGGACGAGGCTAAGGGTGAAAAACCGGCTGCCTCACCCTACATTTTTGGCTGCGATATTTGTCAGGAGGTTTGCCCGTGGAACAGGAAAGCAAAGGCGGCAGCGCACAGCGAGATGCAAATGCTGCCCCAGCTGCTCACGCTCACCGCCAACGACTGGCTGGCTATGTCCGCCGAAGATTTTGACAAAATATTTGAGCATTCGCCCATCAAGCGGGCAACGCTGCTCGGAATGAAAGAAAACGTGAGGAGATTTAATTTTTAGCTAATGATGAATATTCTTTTACTTGGATCGGGCGGGCGCGAGCATGCGCTGGCTTGGAAAATGAAGCAAAGCAGCGCGCTTTCGCAGCTATTTATTGCCCCGGGGAACGCCGGCACAGCCTCGCTTGGGGTCAACGTGGCGGTTGACCCCAACGACTTTGCCGCCGTTAAGGACGTAACGCTCAAAAACGCGATAAGCATGGTGGTGGTTGGCCCCGAGGAGCCGCTGGTGCGGGGCGTCTTTGACTACTTCGCTGCCGACGATGCGCTGAAAAACATCCCGCTAATAGGCCCCTCAAAGCAGGGCGCAATGCTGGAGGGAAGCAAGGACTTTGCCAAGCAGTTCATGGCAAAGTACGGCATCCCCACGGCGCGCTACAAATCGTTTACGCGCAGCAGCCTTGCCGATGGCTTTGCCTTTCTGGAAACGCTCCCGCCGCCCTACGTGCTCAAAGCCGACGGGCTGGCCGCCGGTAAGGGCGTGCTGATTTTGGACAGCCTGAGCGAGGCAAAAAAGCAGCTGGAGGAAATGCTCAACGGCATGTTTGGCCAATCGAGCCACACGGTGGTGGTGGAGGAGTTTCTGAGCGGCGTGGAGCTGTCGGTTTTTGCGCTCAGCGACGGCAAATCGTACAAGATTTTGCCCGAGGCAAAGGACTACAAGCGCATAGGCGAGGGCGACACGGGGCCGAACACCGGCGGCATGGGGAGCGTTTCGCCGGTGCCGTTTGCCACGCCGGAGTTCATGGAAAAGGTGCGCACGCGCATCGTTGAGCCAACCATCCGCGGCCTGCAGGCGGAAGGCGTCATCTACAAGGGCTTCATCTTTTTTGGCCTGATAAGCGTTGGCGGAGAGCCGCTCGTGATTGAGTACAACGTGCGCATGGGCGACCCCGAAACCGAAAGCGTTATGCTGCGCCTCGACGCCGATTTGGTCGACTTGTTCGACGGCGTTGCAAAGGAAAACCTGTCGGAGCGGGTCTGTCGCCACTCGCCGCAGGCGGCAGCGTCGGTGGTGTGCGTGAGCGGAGGCTACCCGAACAGCTACAAAAAGGGAGCTGCCATAAGCGGCTTGGAGAACGTGCGGGAGTGCATCGCCTTTCACGCCGGCACAAGAGCCAACGGCAGCAGGATAGAAACCGCCGGTGGGCGCGTGCTTGCGCTCTCGTCGCTGGCCGACACCCTGCCGCAGGCGCTGGAAAAATCCTACGCCGCCGCCGCAAACGTGAAGTACGACGGAATGTACTTCCGCAGGGACATAGGGCAGGACGTGGTCAATTAGGAATTACGAATTAGGAATTAGGAATGACGTTGTTGCAACGGAAGAATTTTCCTCAAATCCGACAAATGGTCATTGAATTTGTCGAAGCAGTGGTGATTGTCTTCAACATTCCGTTAGGAATGTATCGCTCGGTAGAAGAAACGACCACACACAAACCTTGCATTCCGTAGGAATGCAACCAAAGGAGGCATTCCTACGGAATGCCCAGACGACGGTAACCATTCATTTCTACCGAGCGATACATTCCTAACGGAATGTTGAAGATGCTTCCGTAATCAGCGGAGTGTCATCATGCCTTGCAACAATGAAAACAAGGTATGTTGCAACAAAGCCATTCGCAATTCCCAATTTAATGCTATCTTTGCAGCCACAAAACACAGCAACTATAGCTAAACATATGCCAAGAATTTCGGAGAAAGGTTTATACATGCCGTCATCGCCTATACGCAAGCTGGCGCCGTACGCGGAGGCGGCAAAGCGTATGGGGCGAAAAGTCTACCACCTCAACATC
>JAITQP010000059.1 GCA_031288885.1 Prevotellaceae bacterium
AATTTTTGATTTTGCAGGCAAAGTTGTATCTTTGCACCGATTAATTTAAACCTGCTTAAAACGCTATGAAATGAGCGAAAAAATGCCAATCATTATGGCAGACAACCAACCGCTAACCCGCGCAGGCTTGCTGCACCTCATTTGGCAGCTGTCCGGCAAGCATCCCGTGCAGGACGCTCCGGACAAGGCTACGCTCATCAAGCGGCTGGTGGAGCGCCCAAGCTCGCTGGTGCTGCTCGACTACACCCTGTTTGACTTTACGCAGGAGCAGGAGCTCATCAACCTGTGCGCGCGATTTTCTTCGGCGCACATACTGCTCATATCGGCAGACCTCAGCAGCTCGTTTGTAAAGATGGTGGCCATTGGGACTACCAACACGAGTATGGTTTTTAAGAGTAGCGCCTACGAAGAGATAACCGACGCTTTGCTGGCAACCCTGCGCGGGGAGCGCTACCTCTGCTCGCACGTGCAGGAGCTGCTGAACGTGCAGGAGGCGCAGGACGAAAACAACCCGCTTACCAAAACGGAAGTAGAAATCCTAAAGCTCATTGCGCAGGGAAAGAGTAGCAAGGAGATTGCAGTGATGCGATACCTGAGCCAGCATACCGTAGTGTCGCACCGCAAGAATATTTTTCGCAAGCTGGAGGTCAATACCGTCTATGAGGCAACCCGCTACGCCATGCGCATGGGCTTGATAGACGTTATAGACTACCAGATTTAATGATTAATGGTTAATAGTTAATGATTAATATCTCACAACGGTGAACATTAATCATTAACCATTAACCATTAATCGCTATAAAAAGCGCTGCATCAGGAGTTCGTTTTCGAAGGCGTGCTGCGAGGTTTTGCGCCAGTCCTTTTTTACCCCCGAAATTTCAAATCCTACCTTGCGAAATAGCGCAACGCTGGCCTCGTTGCTTTCGGCAACGCTACAGTGCAGCTGGTGCAGCTGTAGCGCGCCGGCGGCGTAGCGGATGAGCTGGCGCATGGCCTGCGTGGCGTAGCCTTTCCGACGAAAAGGCGGCGCGTAGATAATAATTCCCACCTCTGCGCGGAGGTTTTGCGGGTCAAAGTCGAAGAGGTCAACAGCGCCAACCGTAACGCGCACGCCGTCCTCCTGCAGCACGTCTACCATCAGGCGCAGCTGGCGGGTGGCGTAAATGCTCTGCTGCGCATCCTGAAGGTACTGCTGGAGCGTATGGCGCGAGTAGGGCGCAAGCGTGCTGCCCGCGCCCCATACCTCGGGGTTGTTCTCCTGCTCGTAGAGCATCTCCAAGTCGAGCGGCTCTACGGCGCGCAAAAGTACTTGATATGTGCCCAACTATTTTTTCAGCTTAAACTCTTTCTTGATAGCGTCCACAAAGTCCAGCTTTTCCCACGTAAAGAATTCCACCTCCTTTGTTTGCTTTTTGCCGCCGGTGTGCAGCTCTACCTTTCGCGTAAACGGCGCGCGCCCAAAGTGGCCGTAGGCTGCCGTTTCCTCAAAAATGGGGTTGAGCAGCCCCAGCCGCTGCACAATGGCGTAGGGGCGCAGGTCGAACAGGCGCTCAACTTTTTGCGCAACTTCGCCGTCGCTCAGCTTCACCTTTGAGGTGCCGTAGGTGTTGACGTAGAGCCCCACGGGTTGTGCCACGCCAATGGCGTAGGCCACCTGCACCAGCACCTGCTCTGCAACGCCCGCGGCCACCAGATTTTTGGCGATGTGGCGGGCGGCGTACGCGGCCGAGCGGTCAACCTTGCTGCTGTCTTTGCCCGAAAACGCCCCGCCGCCGTGCGCGCCCCAGCCGCCGTAGGTGTCAACAATGATTTTGCGGCCGGTGAGCCCCGTGTCGCCGTGCGGGCCGCCAATCACGAACTTGCCCGTAGGGTTAACGTGCAGGATAATTTTCTTGTCAAACAGCGCGGCCACGCTTTTGCCCAGCTTCTTTACGGTGCGGGGGATGAGGATAGCCTGCACGTCGTCCTTAATTTTCTTGAGCATGGCGGCGTCCTTGTCAAACTCGTCGTGCTGCGTGGAGATGACGATGGTGTGCACGCGCAGCGGCTTGTTGTTGTCGCCGTACTCAATGGTCACCTGACTTTTGCTGTCGGGGCGGAGGTAGGTCATCTCCTTGCCCTCGCGGCGGATGGCGGCCAGCTCTATGAGCAGCTCGTGGGCAATGGTGAGGGAGAGCGGCATCAGCTCTTTGGTCTCGTTGCAGGCGTAGCCGAACATGATGCCTTGGTCGCCGGCGCCCTGCTCCTCCGCCTTTTTGCGCACCACGCCCTGATTAATGTCGGGCGATTGGGCGTGAATGGCGGAGATAACGCCGCACGAGTGGCTCTCGAACATGTACTCGCCCTTGTTGTAGCCAATGCGCGCTATCACGCGGCGCGCGGTTTCCTGCACGTCCACGTAGGCGGAGGTGTTGACCTCGCCGCTCAGCACGCACAGGCCGGTGGTCACCAGCGTTTCGCAGGCGACCTTTGAGGCGGGGTCTTGGCGCAGAAATGCGTCTACCAGCGCATCCGAAATTTGGTCGGCAACCTTATCGGGGTGTCCCTCCGATACCGACTCCGAAGTAAAAAAGTAAGCCATAATTTTTTTTTTAGTGTTTAGCTTGTTTGTGTATTGGGTTGTATAAGAATTCTCATGGGAAAGCATAGCCGAAGCCATGCACGGCGCACGTATAGCCTCTTTTACGTCAGAAAAATTTTATGGGAAAACAAACAGAAAGGAAACAAGCGCGCTTTAGCATTTTTTTCCGTGGTTGCAATCGTCTCAAATTTTTCCACTAAAATCGTGCGCAAATGTAGCATAATATTTTGTCGCCGCTACCGTTTGCAGAGTTAAAAAATACAAAGAGGCATGGAAATTACGTTGTTGCAACGACGCCTTGCGCCTGCACGCCTTGCGCCATTAAACCACATTCGCAATTTTTGTTGTAAATTTGGGCAAAAAATTGGGCGATGAGCCAAAATGCCATGAAAAAAAATATAGTAGTTGCCGTCACCGGCGCGAGCGGCGCGCTTTACGCCAAGCTGCTGCTGGAAAAGCTATGCGCGCTGCGCGAGCGGGTGGGGGAGGTGGCCGTTGTTTTTTCCGACAGCGGGCGCGAGGTTTTTCGCTACGAGCTGGGCTGCGACGCCAACGACTTGCCGGCAGCGCTGCCCGTAAAGCTGTACGATAATTGTTCGTTCTACGCTCCGTTTGCGTCGGGGTCGTCGCGGTTTGAGAGCATGGTGGTTGCGCCGTGCAGCATGGGGACGCTCGCCCGCATAGCGTCGGGCGCCGCCGACAACCTCATCTGCCGCGCCGCCGACGTTATGCTCAAGGAGCGGCGGCGGCTGGTGCTGATGGTGCGCGAAACCCCGTACAGCCTCGTTCACCTGCGCAACATGGTGGCGGTAACCGAAGCCGGCGGCGTTATCTGCCCCGCCAGCCCCGCGCTCTACAGCCGCCCGCAGAGCATACAAGACCTCGCCATGACGGTGGTCGACCGCGCGCTAACCCTCGCCGGAGTGGAGGTGGAGGCGTTTCAGTGGGGAAATTGAGAATTAGGAATTAAGAATTAGGAATTAAGAG
>JAITQP010000066.1 GCA_031288885.1 Prevotellaceae bacterium
ATTGATATTTGCGCAAGGATTTCTACACTTTTTTGGGTTGGCAAATGATCCGGTAGAGGACATCCGCCACAGAATGCAGCAAAAGAGCGATGCCGAACGGCTACTGGGCGACTGGTGCAAGGTAGGTACCGATATTAGGAACGCGTATGAAGCAGCTAAAAAATAAGGGATCCAGCATCTCTTAGGACGGCTGTAATGGGGGTTATGTGCGCCTTTACCAGCGTTGCGATGTTCTGTGGTTTAATACTTTTTGCCCTGATAAGAGGGTACAACATGGTCACATTAGGGTTAGCAATAGGCGCAATAGCCTCCGTTGCGGGAGTATTTATCGCTTTTAGAAGCAAAAACAAGTAATACTACAAATTCTGGACGTATTTACCGCCACAAACAATCTGCCGTTCCGTTGCAGCGTGTCAATTTTTCTCTTTGGTCTGTGTCTCCATATACGCATACTTCTAAGTACATTCCATTATAGTGCTATTGCTGTGACAGCGCCTGACGATGACATTGCTGTGTACGTACCAATTTTTTCCAGAGTGCGAAATTATAAGGCTGTGGTAGATTTATAGCAGGGAAAAATGTAGAGCCCGCAAAGGATGATAATAAAACGAATATGTAGTAAAGCCCGCATTTGCGGGCTTTACTACATATGGATATTTAAGATGAAACAAGAGTATACTAATCAGCTTATTTGTGTCAGGTTTATGTTGATATTCCGTATCGCTCGCGCAACTCTTTGATTTTGACCTTATTATTGCCAAAAACGAAGATAGTCCACCCTAACTTGAAAGGAAGGGCTACTGCGTATAAAGCATACGAGAACATAAGTTGAACGAAGAAACCTATGATTTTACCAATAAGCGAAGCAATTGGGTATTCATGCTCTAAGAGGGCTCCTTTTACCTGTCCTTTAACACTTTGGGGAGGAGGGAAAAAAGTGTCTTTTAGGGTGGCGCCTAAACCCGATATCCCCCAAATGAGTAAACAGCCAACTATGCCCACCACTAAATTTTTGTCTAAAGCGCCAACGGAGAAAATACATAAGCCCGGCACGAACAGAATAGAAAACCAAATTATTCGCCGTTTACACCGTGCATGTTCTGCAATCGCGCCTGCTGCTTCGCTTGCGTTGCAGCGGTTGCAAAGCGCCTTGTTATCTATTCGGAATTCGCTTGTTTCTTCGCATTCCTTACATAAGCCGACGTTGCATTGGGCACAGGTTGCTACGGCATCTTTTTCGGGGTGATGAAAACATTTCATGTTGTTACGGAATTAATCAGTTGTTTTTAGGTTGTTGCGCCGCATTGTATTCTTCTTCTGAGATGCGAGCAAATGGCAAATACTTCCGTTGCTCTTGGCTGTACTCTCTTTTAATGAAAACTTGTTCTTCTCTTACCTTGTAGTCAAATCTTGTTTTTAGAGTTGTGTTGCCTGCCTCATCGGTACTACTTTTTATATCAATAAATGAAACTGTCCCATTTGCGATTTTTTCGCTGTCATAGGGAAAAACAAGGTACCCTTTTACTTTCATGCCGGGCAAAACTTCTGTAGTACGTGATACGATGGATTTTCCCTTTACTATACCAAATACTATTTCCTGAAGGGCTTTTTTTGCTAAAGGAATGTCTAAGTTGGGAAATTCACGACGGGCTTGCGATGTTTCAAATAAAATACATGGCAGTTGGCTGGTTTCTATCAACTTTTTCATCTCTGGTTTGCTCAAAGCAAAAACGGGCTCCGAAGCGTCAGGAATAATTAACGCTATTCGAGAATCTGCCAAGCTAAGCACATTGTTAGTATTATTAACAACTTCTACATTGTATGCAGCCATCTGGTAAAACAGATTGATGATAGAATAGCGTGTCGAAGTTTTTTGGATAGATTCTCCGTTCCTATTCCATAAAACTGGATATTGAACGCTATATTCCGGCTTAAAATATTCATTCAAGTCCAAGTTGGACATGGTGATTGAAACGCCACCTTTTGAAATGGGTAAAGTGTCAACCAAGGAGGCAAAATTATATTTCTGGTAAGCTGTATTATACTTCAATATTGCACAGCCCGCAAAGACGAGGCTTACTATTAATGCGCCTACGCACATTTTTAGCGATATCCCATGAGATTTTTGATGCGCATGTTGAGTTAGTAGATTTTTTCTCATAATTCATGAATTTTTAGTTATAAATAATTAGTAATGAAAACTGACAGCAAAGTTAATGCAATTTTTCTTCTTTACAAAAATAATTTTAGTATAATTTACGCGTCACCTGCTTTACTCTTTAGGGTAACGCTTGAGGCGACCATAAAACCTCTTTTGGCTGGTGATTTATCACCGGCTTTTGTCTCACAAAAGGTGCAGCTTGCCACGGCAAGAAAAAATATTGTTCAAATTTACGGCAATAAATTTATTTTATTGCCGTAAATTTGATTACCTTTGTACCGTTGAATGTAATATGAAAAAGCTATGGCACCCTATTCAGATGCAGACAAAATGAAGGAACGGTTGAGCGGCAAACCCATAACGCTGAATGACATGGACACTTTCTACCGCGAAGCCGAACCTTGCATACCAAAGGCTACGGTTAGCTGGCGGGTTCACAATCTTGTCCGGTTGGGAGTACTGAGACGGACGGGCAAAGGGCTGTACCGGTTCGGTGAAATGCGGGTTTTTACGCCGAATACAGATGGCAAAATGAAGCGTATCGGTCGATTTCTTAAGACGCGCTTTCCTTTTGCTCGGTATTGCCTTTGGGATTTGTCATGTGTCAACCAGTTCAGCCGGCACCTGATAAACTTTAATGTACTGTTTGTTGATGTAGAGCGCGATGCAGTCGATGCAGCGTATCATGCGCTGAAAGAAACATTGTCGAAAGTCATGTCAATCAATCATTTGTATGATAATCTGTCGGAATTTGACGGCACTGTTTTTGTGCGCCCGCTCGTTACCGAATCGCCGGTTCGTAAAGAGGAGAATATTCCGGTGGCCACGCTCGAAAAAATGCTTGTAGATCTGGCAACCGATAGGGAATTTATTTCTTTTCAGGGTAACGAAATATACACGATTTTCGAAGCGGCATTTGAAAAATATACCGTCAACCAAAACACCCTGTTGCGCTACGCTTCCCGAAAACATAAAAAGGAGGAAATTGAAAAAATAATCGCTACTATAAACCGGCAATAGCGGCTGTATATTGCCGTAAATTTGATTTTATGATTAAAGAGGAAAGTATATCGCAGGAATGGATTGAGCATGTCGCGAAATCCGGCAAAGCAGACAAAATACTTGTTGAAAAAGCGGTAAGAGCGCTTATCCTTCTGGAGGGATTGTCCGTATCGGGGTTGAACTTCCGATTTAAGGGCGGAACAGCCCTGATGCTGCTGCTCTCCTCCGGCAAGCGGCTATCTATCGACATAGATATTGTTGTGGCGGATAAGGCGCCGGATTTAAGCGATATCATGGATGCAGTAAGCCATTACAAGGGCTTTTTACGGTACGAAAAGCAGGAACGTAAAGCAGCTTCAACGATTGACAAGGAACACTATAAGCTGTTTTTTCAATCTGTCATAGAAAAAAAAGAAGCTTATGTGTTGCTGGATGTCCTCAAGGAAAAAATACTTTACGAAAATGTCATTGAAATACCTGTAAACAGCTTGTTCATAATACAATCTGGCGAAGCTGCAAAGGTAAAAGTCCCTGATTTCAACAACCTGCTTGGTGATAAGTTGACGGCGTTTGCACCCAATACCATCGGAATACCCTACAAAAAAGGCGATAAGGAAATGGGTATGGAGATTATCAAGCAGATGTATGATATTGGAAGTCTGTTCGATTACGTGGACAATGTCCGTGTAGTAGCCTCTGTTTTCAGCGCCTTTGCCGAAACAGAAATTGGCTATAGAGGTAACAAATATAATGTGCAGGATGTTCTTACTGACGCCATAGACAACGCATTAGAGATTTGTTTGCGGGGCAATCACGGGAAAGCCAACTATGATATTCTGCTGAAGGGAATACAACAGGTGAGGGGTTTTATTTTTTCCGAATCCTTTCATTTGGAAAAAGCCATTACTTATGCTGCAAAGACAGCCTATATCGCTTCACTGATAAAATACGGACAAACAGAGATAAAAAGATTTGATGCAAGCCGCTTGTCCGAAATACAAACATGGCAGATAACAGAGCCGCTTAATACAAAGCTGAACAAGATAAAAAAAACGGATGTTGAGGCATTTTTTTACCTGTACCAAACTCACACTATGAACGTCCTTTGATGAACATACCCAAAATTGCACCCAGTTACGTAAAATGTTCGTTTTTACGCTATGAAACAGAGGGGTTTGCGATGAAAGCAAACCCCTCTGTGCTATTTCTAAAGGGAAACTCTCCCTACTACTTGCCCCCTTGCTGCGCGAGGGCAGGGTGGTTTACATGGTTACCTGTGCACATTCCATAGTTTCGCTACACCTATTCTTCACATAATATCATCAAATTGTCAGATTTCTCAGATGGCGAAGAATAAATCGCATCCCCTTACTTCAGCAGGCTCTTTATCCGCTCGTCCGGCAATGCTCGGACGCCCTCTACGATGCTTTGCGCGTTGAGGTGTGCGCCCTTGAGCGAGGTGTGCGTGTGGTCGTTTTTGAAGTATTCGGCTGCGCCGGATTGCCCGATTTTCTCCAGCTTGGCGGCGGAAATTTCGTTCAGGTCAATGAAGTGAGCGCCCATTGCTTCGGCGGCTTCCTTGGCCCATAAACCGTAGGTAGCGCTGTTGCGGATAACCGCTCCCTCCGGCGTCCACTGGTTGCGCGGGGTGTGGCTCAGGACAACGGGTATTGCCCCTTTTTCGATGGCGTCGCCCGCAAACTTGCGAATGTACCACCCGTAGGTGTAAATTACCTGATTGCGCCGCGTTGCCTCCATCAGCATCACTTTGCTTTCGTTGCCCGAGCCTTTGAGCTCGCCGCGGGCTTTGCCTACGTTAATATCGCCGCCGTCGTTGTGCCCAAACTGTATGAAGACAATGTCTCCCTCCTGAAGGGCGTCGTACACCCTGTCCCAGCGCCCTTCGTCGAGGTAGGTGCGCGCGCTCCGTCCCGCCATAGCCTGATTATCCACAACGGCCTTGTCGGCGTTGAAGTGCTGCCCGAGCACGCTCCCCCAACCCCACATGCCCGTTGAGTCGGAGTCGGCGTTCTTCACGGTGGAGTCGCCAATGGTAAACACCACCGGCTTGCCGGCCACGCGCTTTGCTCCGGCTACCTTGCCTTTTGCTTCGGGCTTGAGGCAGCGCGTCAGCTCCGCCAGCTCTCTGCCTGCCCGAATGCCGTCCACGGCCGAGGCGGCGTTGATTTTTGCGCCAAATGCGCTTGTATGTATCGCGTCGCCGTAAAACATATACCCAACCTTGTACTTCCCGAATTTTTCGTACTTTTGGGCGGTAATTTCGTTCAGGTCGATGAACGGCACGCCATGCTCCTCCGCCACCTGCTTTGCCCACAAGCCGAACGTTTCGTTTACGCGGACAATTTTGCCGTCATTTGTCCATGCGTTGCGGGGCGTGAGCGACAGCAGCACGGGGCGGGCGCCCTTGTCTTTTACTTGCCGGATAAACCGGCGCATGTACTCGCCGTAGGTGTAGACCGTTTCCTGCCTTCCGGTTTCCTGAATGGTGACCGCAAGGCTATCCTTGCCCGTGCCCCTGATGGAGGCGCGCGCCCGACCCGAATCGTAGGGGCCGTTATCGTTATGCCCCAGCTCAATAAACACCCAGTCGCCCGCCTTTACGCCTTGGAGCACGTCCGGCCAAAGGTTGTTGTAGAATGAGCGGCTGCTTGTGCCGCCCAAGGCGTGGTTTTCTACGGTGATTTTTTGGCTGTCGAAGTAATCCTCCATGTAAAAACCCCATCCCCACTGCCCGTTATCCCCGTTTCCGCGCGTGCCGGTGCGCATGGTGGAGTTGCCCACCAAAAACAGCACAGGGTTATCGCCCCTGCGGGATGATCCGGCAAGCGGACGCAGCATTTTTACCTTGTTGAGGCTGTCTAAGGTGTTATCCACAACATTGTTCACGTCCTCCATGGGCGGGGGGACGTTGGGTGGGGGAACGTTGGCGGCAGAGCACAGCGGCGTTAGCGCCACAAGCAATTGCAAAAAACTTTTTTTCATGCTGATAATTTTTTAAGCTGAGCGAGAACTAAAGGGTGCTTACTTTTCTTTGAACGCGTACAGGCCGCAGGCATGGGGGCGCAGCTCGACGGAAAACGTATCCCCCGAAGCTTCCACCGCTTCGCCTGTCCACAGGTTGCGGGCTACGCTCGGTCGGGTAACTCCAGCGTCCTGCAGCGGCACCTGTATTTTCATCGGCTCTTGGTTGTCGGAAATATTGAACAGCGCCAAGTATCGCTCTCCGGTAGCCGGATTGTACGCGGTAACGGCCAGCTTTCCCTCCTGCTGAAACAGCTGCCGGACGTTTGCGCTTTCGCGGTGCATTTTCAGCACCTCGCGGTTGGTGAGCAGCGAGAGGGTAAAAGCGTCGTTGCTCGGCAAGTCCCCGCCAAACATCAGCGGCGAGCGAAAGATGGTAAAGAATGTCATGAGGGAGTACTGCTCGTCCTTTGTCAGGCGGGTCATTCGGTCTCCGCCGCGCTCGCCGCGGATGGAGATGCGCCCCAGCGGTATCATGTCGCAGTCCGGCCACGTTGGCGCGATGTAGGGGTACCAGCCCTGCGCCACCTGCATCAGGTGGGTCAGGTCGCGCCAAACATCCCACACGTCGTCCACCATGCGCCACATGTTGCTGTGCGTCCTTGCGTGCTCCGCTTCGCTCACGGGCGTTGCCCCGGGCGACATGCTCAGCACCATCGGGCGTCCGCAGGCGTCAATCGCCCTGCGGATCAGCTCTATTTCCCGCTTGTGGTAGGGGCGGGAGAGGTCGTCAATCTTGAGGAAATCGACACCCCACGAGGCGTACAGGTCGATGATGGAGCTGTAGTACTCCTGCGCCCCCGGCTTGTCGGCAATGGTGTGGTTGTCCCTAAGCCACTCGCAGGTCAGCTCGGGGGAGTAGATTTGGTCGGCGGTGTAGGGCGTACCTTTGATGGGCAGCTTTTGCTCAACCGCCTGCTTGGGCACGCCGCGCATGATGTGAATGCCAAACTTCAACCCTTTGGAGTGGACGTAGTCGGCGAGCGGCTTGAAGCCCTTTCCATCTGCCGCCGAGGGAAACCTGTTTACGGCGGGCAGGTAGCGCCCGTAGCCGTCCAGCACGTAGCGCGGGTTGGATTGGTTGTACCCGCCGGCCTTGTCGTTCTCCACAAACCAGCGAATGTCCACCACAACATACTCCCAGCCGAACGGTTTAAGGCGCTCGGCCATGTAGTCGGCGTTGGCTTTCACCTCGTGCTCCTCCACGGTGGGGCCGTAGCAATCCCAGCTGTTCCAGCCCATAGGCGGAGTTTTTGCCCAGTGGGCAAAAACTCCGGGCTGTGCAGGCAGGCTACCGGCACACGCGAGTAGTGCTCCCGCTAAAATGCAAGTGTATCGCTTCATACGCCGCTTACCAAAAGTAAATGTAGAATAGCACTGTTATCCCCAAGATAATGCAGCTATGCATCACGTCCCAGCGGTTCCAGCTGTTGCGGGTAGCCAAGCGCTGCTCGGCGGTGGTGGAGCTAAACGTCAGACCTTTGATTTGCGCCTCCGGAGCCCTGACGGTAAACAGGCTTACCGCAATAATCACAAGGATGCAGAACAGCAGCATCCCGCCGCAGAAGAACAGCCAGTTTACATCATAAAACAGGTACTTAAACCAGCTGTCGCCCGCCGTCAGGTGGGAGCTGTAGAACACCTTTGCGCTGAGCCGCGTGACGCCGATGACGAACCCCGTAATCAACCCCCACATGCCCCCTTTTGGCGTGATGCGCTTGGAGCATATTCCCAGCAGAAAGGCGGCGGCAATGCCGGGTGCAAGGACGGATTGAACGTCCTGTAAGTAGTTATACAGCACCGAGCCAACACTTTTCATTACCGGTATCCACAGGATGCCTAACACCACCACCACCACGGTAGCCACACGCCCCACGTAGAGCAAGGTCTTTTCGGATGCGGCAGGCTTCAGCTTCTTGTAAAAATCGATGGTAAACAGCATGGACGAGGAGTTGAACAGCGAAGCCAGCGAGCTCATCAGCGCCGCTAAAATACCGCATACCACCAAGCCTTTTAAGCCCGCCGGCAGCAGCTTTGCAACGAGCGTTGGGAAGGCGGCGTCGGCTGAGCTCAGCACGAACTGCTCGTTGTTAAGCAAAACGCCGTTTTTGGCCATCGCGTAGGCAATCATACCGGGAATCATGAAGAGGAACACGGGCGTCAGCTTCAGGTAGGCTCCGAAAATGGCGCCACGCCGCGACTGTGTTTCGTTTTTGCCCGAAAGAACCCGCTGCACGATGTACTGGTCGGTGCACCAATACCAAAATCCAATGATGGATGAGCCTATCAGCACGCCCAGCCATGGGTATTGGGAGTCGCGGTTGCTGCGGATAAGGTTGGTCATCGTATCGCCATATTCGTTGACGGGGGTTGCGCGGCAGGCCTCCAGCACCTGCTCCCAGCCGCCAACGGCCTTTAGCCCGAGCACCAGAATAATCAGCGAGCCAAGCAGCAGGATGGGGGTTTGCAGTACAGACGTGTAGAGCACGGACTTCATGCCGCCAACAACCGTGTAGAGCGCTGTAATCACCACCAGACCGATGGCGGCAATCCAGAAAAAGTCGATACCCCAGATGTACTCTATCCCGAACACTTCCTTAAATACCAGCCCTCCGGCGTAGACGGTTACGGCGACTTTCGTCAGCACGTAGCTCACCAGAGAGATTACCGATAGAATGGTGCGCGACTCCTTGTTGTAGCGTTTTTCCAGAAATTCGGGCATCGTGTAAACCATGCTGCGCGAGTAAAAAGGTACGAACACCCAGCCGAGGATCAGCACCATCCAGCCCTGTATTTCCCAGTGTGCCATAGCCATTCCGCTTGATGCGCCGGCGCCCGCCAGCCCTATCAGGTGCTCCGAGCCAATGTTGGAGGCAAATATGGACGCGCCAATGGCTATCCATGTGGCGTCGCGGCCGGCCAAAAAGTAGTCGCCCGATGTTTTTTGTTTTTGCTTGAGCACCCAAACTACAATGGCGATCAACATCAGGGCAAATAGCCCTATAACTATCCAATCTAATGTAAACATAACTATTTTTATTTAAGTGTTAATGAATTTTCCGTAAAATGTCCTATTGCTTGATACTTCTCATACAGCTTCTGATACAGGGCGTGATTTTTTTCGTCGGGCGTATATTCGAACGCGAAGCCCTGCCCCATGGCTTTTTGTGCTGCCTCCACCGTGGGATACACGCCGGCGGCCACCGCCGCAAACATGGCTGAGCCGAAGGCGCAGGCTTGCTCCACGCGCGCCACTTTTATCGGCATGCCCAGCACGTCGGCAAGGGTGCGCATCACAAAGGGCGATTTCAGCGAGATGCCGCCAATGCCGATGACCTCCTTTATCGCGACGCCGTTTTCAAGGAACCTATCTACGATGGCTTTTGAGCCAAACGCGGTGGCTTCCACCAGCGCACGGAAGATGAGCGGCGCGGTGCTGCCCAGCGTCAGGCCGGTGATGGCGCCTTTCAGCGACTGGTTAGCGTCGGGGGTGCGCCGTCCGTTCATCCAGTCGGTGGCCACAATGATGCTTTCCTCCGTGGGGATTTTTTCGGCTTCTTTCGTCAGCTCGGGGATTATGCTATCGACGGTAGCTGCTATCAGCTGCTTTTTGGTAGCCTCGTCGAGTAGGGGAGATTGCCCGATAATGCGGTGCACCGGCCACTCCAATATCCGCTTAAACCATGCATAAATATCGCCAAAGCCCGATTGTCCGGCTTCCAGCCCTACCATCCCCGGAATTACCGACCCATCGACCTGTCCGCAAATGCCGGGAATTAGCTTATCGCCGATTTCTTCGTAGGGTACCACCATTACGTCGCAGGTGGAGGTGCCAATGACGCGCACGAATGCGCCCGGCGAGATTTGCGCCCCCACGGCTCCAAAGTGGCAGTCAAAAGCGCCTACGCCCACGGCGACCTTTGTGGTCAGCCCAAGGCGTTTTGCCCACTCGTCGGTCAGGTACCCGATGCGCTTGTCGCTCGGGCTGGTTTCCTCGAAGAGGTGCGCCCTAAATCCTGCCAGCAGCGGGTCGAGCGCGGTAAAAAATTCTTCGGGCGGCAGCCCGCCCCATGAGGGGTGCCACAGCGCCTTGTGGCCGGCGGCGCAGCGGCTGCGGACAAGGCTTTTGGGGTGCGTAGTGCCGGTAAGCAGCGCAGACATCCAGTCGCAATGCTCCACCCATCCGTACGCTTTGGCCCGTATGCTTTCATCTTCGCGCAGCACGTGTAGCACTTTTGCCCACACCCACTCGGAGGAGTAAATGCCCCCCTCGTAAGCGGTGTAGTCAACCTGCCACGATTTGGCGAGGGCGTTGATTTCATCCGCTTCGCGAATTGCCGTGTGGTCTTTCCAGAGGACAAACATTGCGTTGGGATTTTCGGCAAATTCCGGTCGTAGCGCGAGGGGCGTTCCCTCGCTGTCGGTCAGCACGGGGGTGCTACCGGTGGTGTCAAAGGCAACACCCACAATGTGCTCTGCCGTGCCGGCAGGCGCCTGTGCGAGCGCTTCGCGAATGACGCCTTCCAGCGTTTCGATGTAGTCGAGCGGATGTTGCCGGTAGCGGTTGGCTTGTGGGCTACAATACTTCCCTGCCGCCCAGCGCGGGTAGTACTTCACCGACGAGGCAAGCTCCTTGCCATTTGCCGTATCTACGATTACGGCGCGAACCGAGTCGGTGCCGTAGTCTAAGCCTATTACGTATTTCATACTTTTTATTTATAAAAGATTTCGTTTACTTTCAGCTGGAATTTGAAATCGTTGATGGTGGTATTTTGGTCGATGGTTACGAGCTCAATACCGGCAATGTCGGCGTAATCCTCAAGGTACTCGTTGGTCAGCGCGTAGGAGAACGCCGTGTGGTGCGTTCCTCCGGCGAGTATCCACGCCGCAGCGCCAACTTCGAGGTTGGGTTGCGGAATCCACAGGGCGCCGGCCACCGGCAGCTTCGGCAGGGCGGCTTCGGGCTCGATAACGTCCACGTTGTTTGCAATCATTCGGAAGCGGTTGCCCATATCCACGATGGTAGCCGCAATGCCTGCGCCCGCGTGCGCCATGAACACGAGCCGCGCAGGGTCGGCCTTTCCGCCGATGCCCAGCGGGTGAACTTCGAGGCGCGGCTGCTGCACCGTGATTTCGGGCGACACTTCGAGCATGTGCGCTTGCAGAATGGCGCTCTTTTCGCCGTTGAAGTGGTAGGTGTAGTCTTCGAGGAACGACGTGCCGCCGGGCAATCCTTTTGCCATAACCCACATGGTGCGCATCAGCGCAGCGGTTTTCCAGTCGCCTTCGGCGCCAAAGCCGTAGCCTTCCGCCATCAGGCGCTGGCAGGCCAAGCCGGGCAGCTGGTTTAAATCGTGCAGCGCGTTAAAGTTCGTGGTAAAGGCTTTTGCGCCCTTTTCTTTCAGGAAACGGCGCAGGGCGATTTCCTCGCGGGCGGCGTGGCGCACCTGCGCGTGGTCTTTCGCGCCTTTTTTGCAGCTGTCCGCAAAGGTGTAGCAGCGTTCGTATTCGGTCACCAGCGCATCCACTTCGGCTTCGGTAACGGATTTCTGTACCTCCGCGAGGTCGCCAACGCCGTAGTAGTCTACGTGATAGCCCAGCCGCATCTCGGCTTCGAGCCGGTCGCCGTCGGTCACCGCTACGTGGTTCATGTTGTCGCCAAAGCGCACCAGAACCATATCCTGCGCGTCTGCCCATGCGGCGCATACCCGCATCCAGACGGCAATGCGTTGCCGGGTTTTTGCATCATCCCAGTGGCCAACCACTACTTTGCGGTTGCGCCGCATTCGGCTAACGATATGCCCAAACTCTCGGTCGCCGTGCGCCGATTGGTTCAGGTTCATAAAATCCATATCAATTTCGCCCCACGGGATTTGCCGGTTGAATTGCGTATGCAAGTGCAGCAGGGGCTTGTTGTAGCTTTGCAAGCCTTTAATCCACATTTTGGCAGGCGAAAAGGTGTGCATCCACGTAATGACGCCCACGCACCGCTTGTCGTTATTGGCGGCCTTGAATGCCGCCTCAATTTCAGCGGATGAGTTAACGGTGCCCTTATACACCACGTTCAACGGGAGCTGCCCCGATGCGTTTAAACCGTTTACCATTTCGGTAGAATGAGCATCTACCGCAACCACTGCATCGCCTCCGTACAGAAGCTGCGCGCCGGTAATAAACCAAATTTCCGAATTTTTGTATTCCATAGCTCGTTTATTTATTAATGTTTGTAAGTGTAACTATTATTGTCCATAGTAAGCATTTTTGCCATGTTTCCGTTCAAAATGTTTTTTTATTAGCAGGTCGTTCATTTGTAGGTGCGGATTTATGGCCAGCGAAATGGCCGCCATTTTGGCAACCTGCTCCAGCACCACGGCGTTGTGGACTGCACTATGCGCGTCTGCGCCAAAGGCGAACGGCCCATGGCCGCTCACCAGCACGCCGGGCGTGTGTAGCGGATTTATCTCCGCAAAGCGCTCAACGATGACGTTTCCGGTTTCCTGCTCATACTGTCCCTCTACCTCCGCTTGCGTCATTGGGCGTGTGCAGGGGATGGCGTCTTTGAAGTAGTCGGCGTGGGTGGTGCCAATGTTCGGGACGTCTTTTCCTGCCTGTGCCCACGCGGTGGCGTACGTGGAGTGGGTATGCACCACACCGCCAACATCCGGAAACGATTTGTACAGCACCAAGTGCGTGGCCGTATCGGACGAGGGTTTTAGCCGACCTTCCACCACGTGACCTTCCACATCTAAAACCACCATGTCGTCCGGGCGCATCGCTTCGTACGAAACGCCGGAAGGCTTGATGGCTACAAACCCCGCTTTCCGGTCAATGGCGCTCACATTGCCCCACGTGAAGATGACCAGACCGTGCTTAACCAAATCAAGGTTGGCCTGAAAAACTTCTTCTTTTAGCTCTTTCCACATAGCGTTTTACTCTATTTCCAGCATGACCACCGATTTGGCGGGTAGTGCGATATTTATTTTCCCGCCGGACAGCTTTGCGCCTTTAAAATCCGCAACCGCCACGGCGTTGGGCTTGTCAAAGGTGTTGTGGTCGGTGATTTTGGCGGAGGTTAGGATTTTCCCCGACACTTTTTTCGTTGTGGCGCCGCGCAGGTCAGCGTCGATGTTTTGCGCCTTGTTGGGGTCAATGTTTACGAGGGTGATGTGAATTTTTCCCGCAGCGTCCTTCGAGGCCGAAACGCTGACAGCGTCAATTTTTTTGCCGTTCAGCTCGTACTTGTCGCTGGTGAACGACAGCGGCAGCAGCGTTGCCTCATGGTGCACCTTGTAGAGGTGGTACACCCAGTAGGTTGGCGTGAGCAGCATCTTTTCATTATCGGTCAGGATAAGCGCCTGCAGGACGTTCACGGTCTGCGCAATGTTGGACATTTTTACGCGGTCGCAGTGCGCGTTGAAGATGTTCAGGTTAACGCCGGCAAGGATAGCGTCGCGCAGCGTGTTTTGCTGGTAAAGAAATCCGGGATTGGTGGTTGGCTCCACGTTGGTCCATATTCCCCACTCGTCGGTCATAAGCCCTATGCGCTTTTGCGGGTCATACTTGTCCATGATGGTCGAGTGCTTTGCAATCAGGTCTTCCATAACCAGCGTTCCCCAAATGGTGTTGAAGTACTCGGCTTCGTCGAACTGCGTAGCCGAGCCCTTGTTGCCCCAGCTTCCCGTGGGGATGGTATAGTAGTGCAGCGAAAGCCCCTGCATTTGTCGCCCTACGTTCTTCATTAAGGTTTCTGTCCAATTGTAGTCCGCTCCGTTGGCGCCGCAGGCAATTTTGTAGAGGCGGTTGTCGCCGTAGCTACGGCAGTAGGTGGCGTAGCGGCGGTACTGGTCGGCGTAGAAGTCGGGCGTCATGTTTCCGCCGCAGCCCCAGCTTTCGTTGCCCACGCCCCAGAACTTCACCCTCCAAGGTTTTTCCCTGCCGTTTTGCCGGCGCAGGTTGGCCATTGGGCTTTCGCCGTCAAAAGTAATGTACTCTACCCACTTCGACATTTCCTCCACGCTTCCGCTGCCGAGGTTGCCGGAGATGTAGGGCTCGCACTCCAGCTGCTCGCAGAGGTCGAGGAACTCGTGCGTGCCAAAGCTGTTGTCCTCCGTCACGCCGCCCCAGTGGGTATTCACCATTTTGGGTCGCTTTTCGCGCGGCCCAATGCCGTCCATCCAGTGGTATTCATCGGCAAAGCAGCCTCCGGGCCAGCGGAGGTTGGGGATTTGAACGTCGCGCAGCGCCTGCACCACGTCGTTGCGGATGCCGCGCGTGTTGGGGATGGACGAATTTTCGCCCACCCAATAGCCGCCGTAGATGCAGCGCCCCAGATGCTCGGAAAAATGCCCGTAAATATGCCTGCTGATAGTCTCCTTGCCCTGATCGGCGTTAACGATTAGCTTGTTTTGCGCCGCCGCAGGCGCGCAGATAGCCATCACGCCCACTATGGATACGCTGAAAAATATTTTTTTCATGTTGCTTTTGTTGTAGTTTGGTTATTAATTAGAGTAAAATACAAATCATGAACTTTATCATCATGAATTGCAAAATTAAAAAAAGATTGATACGCCTTGCTCATTCCC
>JAITQP010000109.1 GCA_031288885.1 Prevotellaceae bacterium
ATGCAAAATACCGAAAAATTATCGCGCTGGATGGTGATTGTCAACCCCAAAGCGGGGCGCGGGCACGGCCTGCGCGACTGGCCTGTCATCTCCAACCGCCTCAACTTTAGCGGCGTGGATTTTACGTGCGTGTTTACCGAAAAAAAATTCCACGCGGTGGAGCTCACCGTAAAGGCGGTGAACGACGGCTTCCGCAAAATTGTGGTGGTGGGCGGCGACGGAACGGTGAACGAAGTCGTAAACGGCCTGTTCATACAAACGCAAACGCCGGCGAGCGAGGTAACGCTCTCCGTAATCCCCGTGGGCACGGGCAACGACTGGGTGCGCATGCTCGGCATCCCCCGCACCTACAGCGACGCGGTGCAAAGCATCTGCCGCGAGCAAACCATCCTGCAAGATGTGGGGAAAATTACCTTTGAGGAGGCGCGCGTAAAGCAAACCCGCTACATGGCAAACGTGTCGGGCATTGGCTTTGACGCCATGGTCAACCGCCGCTTCAACCGCCTCAAGGAGGCCGGACGAACGGGCGTTTGGCTCTACCTCTTTAGCGTGCTGATTACGCTCTTCAGGTATCGCGCCAAGCGGTTTGTTGCAAAGGTCGATGGCAAAGACTTTTTTGACGGGCGCCTCTTTAGCGGCGCGGTGGGCGTGGGAAAATACAACGGCGGCGGAATGCTCCAAATGCCCGCTGCCGTGGTGGACGACGGGCTGATGGACGTTACCCTCATACGAAAAATGACGCTCTTTCGCTTTTTTGCCAACTTCCAGCGGCTCTACAACGGCACCATCTACAACTTTTACAAGGTGAGCGCCGCGCAGGGCAAAAATATTTCCATAGCATCGTACCCGCCGAGCCCCATTGAGATTGACGGCGAAGCCTGCGGGTACTCCCCCTTCGCCTTTGAGCTCGTCCCCAAGAGCATCAGGGTGGTGGTGGGCGAAAAATTTCATCTGATATAAGCAATGATTACAAGTGACAGCACAACGCTGCGCGAGGTGGTAGCGCACCGCGTGGGCAGCAAAGCCGGCGGCGAGGGCGTGCGCCTTTCGGCAGCGCCAATGAGCGTAGGCAGCGAGGTGGGCGAGCTGCTAATGCGCTACTTTTTGTCGTCCTTCAAGGCGCAGGAGTACTACACCCTGCGGCGCGACGACAGCGCCTCCGCCCCAAACGTGGTTTACGGCAGCGTATGCGCCATTTTCGACAACCCCGATACGCTGGTGAAGCAGTCGTCCGCGCTGGCAAGGCACCTCTACGAGCAGGGCGCAGACGGCAAGGTGAAGGGTGGCGATTTTTTTGTCGCCTACCTCAAGGACTGCATGGTGGACGGCGAAGCACTGGACGCAGTAGGGCTCTTCAAGTCCGAAAATCAGGAGCACTTTTTGAAGCTCCAGCCGCACGACGACAGCTTCGGCATCAGCGCCGACAGCGGCATCAGCGTCAGCAAGCCGGACAGGGGTTGCCTCATCTTCAACACCGACCGCGAGGAGGGATTTCTGGTCGCCATAACGGGCAGCAGCCGCAGCATTAGCGACGAGCAGTACTGGACGGATTGCTTCCTGAACGCCGTGCAGCGCAAGGACGACTTTTTCAGAACGCAGCAGGCCTTATCGCTCTGCAAAAGCTTTGTCACGCAGCGCCTGCCCGAAACCTTTGAGGTGACAAAAGCCGACCAAGCCGATATGCTCAACAAATCGGTAAAATTTTTCAAGGAAAACGACAGCTTCAGCATGGACGAGTTTGCGCAGGAGGTTATTGCCGACCCCGAAGCCATTAAAAGCTTCAAAAGCTACAGGCGCGAGCTGGAGCGCGAGGGCGACGAGGAGATACCGGAGCAGTTTGAGATATCGGAGGCTGCCGTGAAAAGGCAGGCGCGGGCGCTGAAAAGCGTGATAAAGCTCGACAAGAACTTCCACATTTACGTGCACGGGCGGCGCGAGTACATTTCGCGCGGCTACGACGAGCAAACAGGAATGCACTTCTACCAGCTGTTTTTTAAGGAGGAGGCGTAGCGATGCTGCCGCCTGAGGTGGAGCAGGAGGTCAAATCAACCTACGGCACAGCCTGAAAATCATTCCCAAAAGCTTTCCGGCAGGTACACGTTTTCGATATTTTCGTCTATGGCCGGCTGAAACAGCGGGGCGATTTCGTCGGGCGTGAACCCCGCAATGCCGCAGCCTATTTCGGTAACGAGGAACTTCAGCTCGGGGTGCGCCTTGGCAAAGCTTAAAAAATCATCCACGTAGGGTTTGATTTCCTCCGCCGAGCCAAACATGGTTGGGATGGCGTAGGTTTGCCCCTGCAACCCGACGCCCTGCCCCCACACGGCGCCCCACTGCATTGCCATGTGCGCCGCGCCGCCGCCGTGAAAACCGGCGGAGTTGCTGCCAAAGACAAAAATCTCGCCTTGCTGCAGGGATTTAATCCACTTGGGGGAAATTCTTTTGCTATTCATGGACATTTACTGTTTTTACAAATCGAAGCGTTTCAATAGCTTTAGGCGTATGGAAAGAGAGCTGGTCGAACAGGACGTATGTTTTCAGCTGCGCTATGGTTGCCTCTACCGACAAAACGCCCCGCTCGTAAAGCAGCAACGTGGCATATAAAGAATCGTTGGCAACAGGCCCCATAGCCATATCATACGTTTCGGCAGCTACACCTTTCCTGTTGCTGAACACAAACTCCAACCATTCCTTTGTTGCGCCTTCAAAATGTTTGACCTTATACTCTCCCGACGATAGCACAGCGTCGTCCATTTCGTATTCGACAACGTAGGCGTTCTCGGCGCCAAACCGTTTTTGCCGTAAAGTCGCCCATTTCCTCGCCTGCTCAAAGCTCCGCGTGGTATAAAAACCTTTGCCGAAATCGGTTTCTTGCCTGCATTTCGACAAATCGGGCTGCCTAACGTCAGCGGTAAATGTGCCGTGATACAGCTTCATTTTCATTTGCTTTTTAGAAAATCATCTATCGTTTCCATAATGTACGCCTTACCCTGCGTATGCAGCACGTCAAAGTTGCTGCTCAGGAAATCAAAAACCTTTTCGGTTGTAAAGGTGGTCAAAACCGTTTCCGCCGCTTGACCGCTAAAGCTTTTATAGCCCTCTACGCAAAAAATGAAGAAGAGCGTTATTTTTCGGTTTTTCAGCAAGCTTTGCTGGGCGGCTTTTTCCTCCTCAATAACGTTGTAGAGCGCATAACCGCTCTCATACCACCACTTTGTGTCTTCGGACAGCAATTTGGGGTAAAAATCGGAGGAGTATAGGTAGTGCAGGGCGTCGGTAAAGCCCACCGTCTTCTTCTCCGCGATAATTTCCGCCAATTCCTGAATTTTGAACGGCATCACGGCTTCTTCTATTGTACCTGTTGCTTCCACTACTTATCCGCTAATTGTTTAACAGCGCAAATGTACAGCTTTTTTTCGGAAAATAGCAAATTTGGGTAAAGTGTGCTCCGCTTTGGTTACGCGCTTGAAAATTTCAAAAATTTCAAGTAACTTTGCGGAGAAAATAACAAGAGAAATTATGCAAACCTCCGCTTTACTAAATCAAATCTATCAGCTGCCGCTTCATGAACGCATGCTGATAGTAGAGCGCACTATTCACTCCATGCGCATGGAAGCTGCGCCGGAGCATTCCGCTGCACTTATGGCTGACGAATACCGCAACAATGCAGAGCTAACGGTTTTTACCCAACTTGATGCTGAAGATTTTTTATGATTATTTTTTCTGCTACCTTTGCGCCCTCAGTTGTAATTTAAATTTTAGCATGAAAAAAAACCATTTCTTTTTGTTAACTTTAATTGCTTTTCATTTCAGCTTTACATGCTTTGCCCAAACGGGAATGCAAACCGTTAGAGGTACGGTAAATGACAAGCAAACGCGCACGCCCTTAATCGGCGCGGTAGTCTCCATCCGAGCGGAAAAAGAAACCTACTATGCAACCAGCGATACAGGCGGAAATTTTGCGCTGCAAGCGCCCGTGGGCAGGTGCCACGTGTCCGCGTCGTACCTTGGCTACGATGGCTACAGCTTGGACAACCTGCTGGTTCACTCGGGCAAGGAGGCCGTTCTGGAGATACTGCTGGAGGAAAAGGTGACCCACCTTGACGAAATAGTTATCACCCCAAAAGTCCAAAAAGATGCGCCGCTCAACAAGCTGGCCACCGCCAGCGCCCGCATGCTGAGCACCGAAGAGGCCGACCGGTACGCCGGCTCGTGGAGCGACCCCGCCCGTATGGTCTCCAACCTTGCGGGAGTGGCGTCGGCAAACGACTCGCGGAATGACATTGTAATTCGCGGAAATTCGCCTACCGGCGTGCAGTGGCGGTTAGACGGCTTTGAAATTGCCAACCCCAACCATTTTGGGAGCATTGGCGAAACAGGGGGAAATATCGGCATGATTAACACTAATCAGCTCACCAACTCCGACTTCTACACGGGCGCGTTCCCCGCCGAGTTTGGCAACTTAACGTCGGGTTTGTTTGACCTGAAGCTCAGAAACGGCAACAGCCACAAGCGGGAGTACCTGCTCTCCATGGGCTTTAATGGGCTCGAAGCTGGGGCCGAGGGCAGATTTACGGGCAGCTCCAACGCCTCCTACATGATAAATGGCCGGTATTCGTTTTTGCAGTCGCTCCACGCAATTGGGTTGGAGGTGAGTGGAACAAAGGGTGCAGTTCCCATGTACCACGACGTGTCCATGAAGCTGAACTTTCCCATGAAGCGCTCAAATTTGTCCCTGATAGCGCTTGCAGGGGCAAGCAAAATCAACATGAAAGACGACATGACCGACGACAGCGAATGGGCAGCCGGCGATTGGGGGCAGGAGATAGCTATGCGAAACCAGCAATTTTTTGTAGGCGCCAGCTACACCTACCGCTTCGACAACAACACCCGATTGGAAAACAGAGTGTCGGCGCAAAGATTTTCGAGCGCTATCGACGTACATGCGCTGAGCTACATGGATAGCACCAGAAACCGCTACTACGATACCGATATGTCCGAAAGCCGTGTTTCCTACTCCTCCAAGCTGATAAAAAAGATAAACGCTAAAAACAGCCTGAACGCAGGCGTTGGCGCCGACATGTACATCACAGCCCTTGCCGACAACTTCTACCCCGATACAACCCCCAACGTCCCGCTCCCGCTGCGCAGCAGCAACAACACCTCGTCCCTGCTGCGCGGATTTTTCCAGTGGCAGCACAAGTTCAACGATAGGGTAAGCCTTCTGCCGGGTGTTCACGCGCAGCTTTTCACCCTAAATCAGGATTTCAGCGTTGAGCCTCGCTTGGGATTTCAGTGGAAAATGACGCCTGCGCTGACGCTGGGCGCCTCAACCGGACTGTACTCGCAGCTGCAGCCTTTTCCGCTCTACTTTTACGAGCTCGAGGGAGAGCTGGTGAACAAAGACGTGGGCATGTCGCGCAGCTGGCAAACGGCGCTGTCTGTGGACAACAAAATATCGTCCTCGTGGAGGGTAAAAACGGAGCTGTACTACCAGCTGCAGTACAACGTGCCGGTTATCCCCGAAACGCCGGAGGAGTCCGTCATCAACTTTGGCGGCGACTACGCCAGCCAGTGGAGCTACGCGTTTGAAAACAGCGGAAAGGGCTACAGCTACGGAGTTGAGCTCACCGTAGAAAAGTTTTTCGACAAAGATTGGTACTGGATGCTCACCGCTTCGCTGTATGAGGCGAAGTACAGGGGCTACGACGGCGTGCTGCGCAACTCCAAATTCAACGGCAACTTTGCGCTCAACACGCTGGCGGGGTACGAATTTAAGCTGGCGGGCAACACCCTAATGTCGTTCAACATAAAAATTGCCTTCATGGGCAACCGGCGCTATACGCCTGCCCAATCTTTGCCCAACAAGGTTGATATAGTGTATGACTTCCCCCACATAAACACCTTGCAACTGCCAAGCTACTTCAGGGCGGATTTCAACGTCAACGTCAAAACCAGCTACAAGAAGTTCTCTCACGAGTACTTTGTTGAGATAGACAACCTCACAAACAGTAAAAATGTCTGGACGCAGCACTATAGCATCACCCAAGAGAAGTATAAATTTACCTACCAGCAAATGCTCTCCCTGATGGGTGGAGTAAGGCTTTACTTTTGAGCAACCTATAATTCCCAACTAAAAAAATGGTAGATACCGCCACCGCCATACGGCTTTTGCAAACCCTCATTTCCACCCCTTCCTTTTCGCGGGAGGAGGGGGAAACGGCGCGCATCATCTTTGATTTTTTGCAGGAGCAAAACGTACTTCCCAAGCGCCACCTGAACAACGTGTACGCGCGCTGCAAGGGCTATGACGCCCAAAAGCCAACCCTGCTGCTCTGCTCGCACCACGATACGGTGCGCCCCGCCGCAGGCTACACGCACGACCCCTTTGCGCCAACCGTAGCGGACGGCAAGCTCTACGGCTTGGGCAGCAACGACGCCGGAGCCTCCGTGGCGGCGCTGGCGGCGGTGTTCTGCAACTTCTACCAAGCGCCCCTACCCTTTAACCTTGCGCTGGCCATCGTTGCGGAGGAGGAGGTGCAGGGGCCAAACGGCGTAGAGGCGCTCAAGCCGCTGCTGGGCGACATTTGCTGCGCCATTGTGGGCGAGCCAACGCAAATGCAGGCGGCGGTGGGTGAGCGCGGGCTGATGGTGCTGGACTGCACCGCGCACGGAAAGCAGGGGCACGCCGCGCGCGCTGAGGGCGACAACGCGCTCTACCGCGCTGTGGACGCTATTGAATGGTTCCGCACGTTTCGCTTCCCCAAAATCTCCGAGCGCATGGGCGAGGTAAAAATGACCGTAACCATGATTAGCGGCGGAACGCAGCACAACGTCATCCCCGCGGAGTGCAAGTTTGTGGTGGACGTGCGCCCCACAGACGCATACGACAATCAGGAGATAGTAGATATCATCCGCCGCAGCGTGCCGTGCGACGTGCAGCCGCGCTCCACGCGCATCCGCGCATCCGGCATTGCCGACAGCCACCCGCTGGTGCAGGCTGCCCTCAAGCTCGGACGGCAAACCTACGTGTCGCCTACCACGAGCGACATTGCCCTGCTCCGCCTCCCCTCGCTCAAGATGGGCCCGGGCGACTCCGCCCGCTCGCACTCCGCCGACGAGTTCGTTTACCTGAGCGAGGTGGAGGAAGCCATTGACCTGTACGGAAAAATGCTGGAAAACGTGGAGTTAATGATTAATGGCGCGAAGCGTGTTTAATCCGCCCACGTATTTTCCGGCAAACCCATACAAAAACAAACCCTAACGGGGAGTTTTGAAGCCCTGTTAGGGTTGAGAAAATGCTGCTCGACAAGCCTACTGCGCAGGCAAAACCACGCGTAAGCCGCAGTTGCCATTGCGTGTGTTGTTCATCTCGCCGTAGATGCCAGTAACGGTGTGCATGTTGGTGCTGATAGCGTTGCCCCATCCGCCGCCGTAAATATAGTGGTGGGTAGTGGTGTAGTTGGTGACGACATCATCACTCCACTCCCATACGTTACCGCTCATATCGTATATGCCCAACCTGTTTGGTTTCAGCTGCCCCACCTTATGCGATGTCCAACCCGAATTATTCGAAGTCCATGCTACCTCTTCATAGGTATTGCTCCCGCTGTATGTAAACGCCTCGCAATCCCCCGCTTTGCATCCCCGCGCCGCGTACTCCCACTGATTTTTCGTCGGTAGTCGGTAGCCTTTGGCATCGGTATTCACCGTTACGCTACAGCTGGGGCAGTCGCCGTCGGCGGTGCTTATGGTGCCGCTAATGTTGTAGTAAGGCGTCAAGCCCGCCTTTGTGCTTAGCGTGTTGCAAAACAGTACCGCCTCGTACCAAGTCAAGTATTCCGTCGGCAGCTGATCGTCACACCCTACGACGGAGCCGCAGTTGCCGCTGTTAAGCGCGCCCTGATAAACGCCACGGCTGCCTCCCCAGTAAAAGCTATTCTCTCTCCCTGTTCCGGCCATCACCGCCCTCCACTGCTCCTGCGTTACCTCGTACTTCCCTATCCTGAAGTTGGGCAACGATGCCACCGTACGGCTGCCCAGCTGAATGTTCGTTCCTCCCTCCACAAACACCATCTCCGGCTCAAACCACTTTTGCTGCGGCGTTACGTCCTTACGCGCTACGCGCCCTAACCCCTCCAGCTGCCGCGATAGCACCAAAGATACCCGCGAAAGTTCGCTGCTACCCACACCGGTGCGAATGTAGTGACCTTTGCCGGACAGCTTGCTGTCCTTTGCGTCAATAAGCTGCGCGGAAAACATGTGGTCGTTGCCTTTTACGTCATCCACTACCAAGCATATCGTAGCTACGCCGTTGGTGCGACCCCACTCAGCAAGCGCGCTTCGGTCTATGTTGCTACCGCCGCCAGCGTTGTACGCGCTCTGTAGCTCCGTGAGCTTACTGCTTGTGCTCACGGAGGTGAGCGCGTATTGCCCGCCGGCGGTGAGGTTTGCGCCCAGCTGCGTGGTTAACGGGCTGACCAGCGCGTTGTCCATGTTGCCCACCACAAATACGGCCAGCGTGGGCTTGCCGGAGCCTTGCGCTCCGGCGGTCATCATGCCTGTTGCTCCAACGAGCAGCAGGGC
>JAITQP010000216.1 GCA_031288885.1 Prevotellaceae bacterium
ACGTTTTGTATGATAGCACTTAGCAGCTGCCACAGCGGTCGCCGCGGCGCTGGGATTGACTTGAGCAACCTCGACACGGCGGTAAACCCGCGCGAAGATTTTTACGGCTACGCCTGCGGCGGATGGATGCAAAAAAATCCGCTGAAACCCGAATACGCGCGCTACGGCACGTTTGACCAGCTGCGCGAAAACAACCAGCAGCAGCTCAACGACCTTATCGACGAGCTGAGCAAGGGCAAAAACCCCGAAGGCTCGGTGCAGCAAAAGATTGCCGACCTCTACAACGTCGGCATGGACGAGGCAACGCTCAACGCGCAGGGCAAGGAGCCCATTCAAGAGGAGCTGCAGGCCATTGCCGCCATTGGCAGCCGCGAGCAGTTGACCGCAAAGCTCGTGGAGCTGCACGCGCAGCAAATCATGCCCTTCTTTGTGTTCTTTGGCGAAGCCGATTTTGCCAACAGCGACATGAACATCGGCTGGCTCTACCAAGGCGGCCTGTCGCTTGGCGAGCGCGAGTACTACCTCGACGATGACGACCGCTCAAAGGAAATCCGCGCTAAGTTTGCGGAGCATATCGCCGCAATGTTTACCCTTGCGGGCTACGACCAAATTTCGGGCGTGAGCGCGGAGGCGCTGGCGCAGCAGGTGTTTGCCCTCGAAACGCGCCTCGCAAAAGCCTCCATGGATAAGCACACGCAGCGGTTGCCCGAAAAAATTTACAACAAAATTCCCGTGGCGGAGCTGAAAAAGCTTGCGCCCGATTTCGATTGGACAGCTTTCTTTGCCACGGCGGGCTTGAGCGACATGCAGGAGCTCAACGTTTCGCAGCCCTCTTTTATAAAGGAGGTGTCGACCATTCTGAAGGAAGCGGAGGTGGACAACCTCAAGGCCTACCTTGCGTGGACGTACGTGAACGCCGCCGCGTCTTACCTGAGCGATGACTTCGTAAACCAAAATTTTGAATTTTACGGCAAGGTGCTTAGCGGCCGCGAGGAGCTGCGCCCGCGCTGGAAGCGCGCCGTTGATGTGGTGAACAGCGCCATGGGCGAGGCCGTAGGGCAGGCGTACGTGGCAAAGTATTTCCCCGTCGCCTCAAAGGAGCGCATGGTGACGCTGGTGAAAAACCTGCAGGCCGCCCTCGCCGAGCGCATTAACGGCCTGACGTGGATGACCGACACGACGAAGACAAAGGCGCTGGAGAAGCTGGCAACGTTCCGCATCAAAATCGGCTACCCCGACAAGTGGCGCGACTACTCCCAGCTGGAGGTGAAGAAGGAGGACAGCTACTGGAAAAATATTTTGCGCTCCAACCGCTTCGACTTTGAGTACCTGATGGGCGAGGTGAACAAGCCGCTGGACAAGGAAAAGTGGGCAATGTTCCCGCAAACGGTCAACGCCTACTACAACCCCACGACCAACGAAATCTGCTTTCCGGCGGGCATCTTGCAGCCTCCGTTCTTCAGCAAGGACGCCGACGATGCGGTGAACTACGGCGCCATTGGCGTGGTGATAGGGCACGAAATGACGCACGGCTTTGACGATCAGGGGCGCAAGTACGACGCTAAGGGAAACCTGCAGGACTGGTGGACGGCTACCGACAGCAAGCAGTTTGAGGAGCGCACGCAGACGCTGGTGGAGCACTTTAACCGCATTGAGGTGCTGCCCGGGCTCAACGCAGACGGAAAGTTTACGCTGGGCGAAAATATTGCCGACTTTGGCGGGCTACAGGTGGCCTACGTTGCGCTCCAAAAGGCGCTGGAGGGCAAATCGACGGAAAAAATCGACAACTTTACCCCCGAGCAACGCTTCTTTATTGCCTACGCCACGCTGTGGGCAAGCAACATTCGGGATAAGGAGGCAGAGCGGCTCACCAAAATGGACGTGCACTCGCTGGGCAAATGGCGCGTGAACGGTACGCTGCCGCACGTGGAAACCTTTGTGCAGGCGTTCGGCGTACAGGCCGGCGACGCAATGTACCTCGAGCCGGAGAAGCGGGCAAACATTTGGTAGCGCTAAGAGCTTGAAAGGGGAGGGTTGAAAATTTTCCTACCAAAAAACAACCCTCCCTCAGCTCTTATGTGCTCAACACTACTCCGCATGAAGAAAACCTTACTCTTTTTCCTCACCTTGCTATGCTGCCTGTCGCTGCAAGCGGGCGACAGCCTACGCTACAAGATTGCGCAGATGCTCATCGTTGGCTTTCGCGGCACGGAGCTCACAGACAGCAACCACATCTACGGCGACGTAAAAAACCTGCGCGTGGGCGGCGTGATACTGTTTGACTACGACGCTGTGAGCAAAACGCGCGGGCGAAACATTACCTCGCCCGCGCAGCTCAAGCGGCTGTGCGGCGACCTGCAAAGCCTTGCCGGCGGAAAGCTCATCATATCCATCGATCAGGAGGGCGGAATGGTAAGCCGGCTAAAGGCTTCGGCGGGATTTCCTGCCACCGTGAGCGCAAAGCAGCTGGGCAGGCTGAACAGCGCCGACTCCACCCGACGCTACGCCGCCCAAACGGCGCAGCTGCTAAAGGAGCTGGGCTTCAACTTCAACTTTGCGCCCTGCGTGGATGTTGACGTAAACCCCCAATGCCCCGTGATAGGGAAAGTTGAGCGCAGCTTTTCGGCGAAGCCGGAGGTGGTGGTGAGGCACGCGCGCATTTGGGTCGAAGAGCACCGGCGGCGGGGTATTATCACCTCGCTGAAGCATTTTCCCGGGCACGGCAGCAGCCGCAGCGACTCCCACCTCGGGCTGACCGACGTCTCCGCAACGTGGACAAGGCGGGAGCTGATACCCTACCGCCAGCTGCTGAAAAGCGGGCACTGCGACGCTATTATGGTGTCGCACGTCTTCAACAAGAAGCTTGACAGCCGCTACCCCGCAACGCTTTCGCCAAAAATAACCGGCATGATACGGAACGACCTGAAGTTTGATGGGCTGGTGGCGTCCGACGACATGGCGATGGGCGCTATCGCGGACAGCTACTCCTTTGAGGCGGCGCTCGAAATGGCGGTAAACGCCGGAATGGACATGCTTGTGCTGAGCAACAACGGGAGGTCGTACGATGCGCAGCTGGCGCAAAAAGCGGTGGACGCTATTTACGCGGCGGTGAAGAGCGGCCGCATACGCGAGGAGCGCATACGCGAGGCGTACCGCCGCGTTGCCGCCGTCAAAAGCCGCCTGTGAAGGGCAAAAAGGCGTTGACGTTCTTTCCGTCCTTAACGGCTTGGCGGATAAAGGTGGAGGAGATTTCTACGAGGGGCGCGGGGATAAATTTTGCGCGGTACTTTGCGCAGAGCTCCTCGGCGTTGTAGCCGGTGCGCGGGTAGACGTACACCTCAAAGTCGCGCAGCAGGGTTTGCCACTCCCTCCACAGCTCAATGGCGGCGAGGCTGTCGGCGCCCATAATCACCACGAGCTGCGCGCGCGGGTGCAGCCCCTGTAGCGCGCGTAGCGTATGGATAGTGTACGAGGGGCGCGGGAGCGAAAACTCCACATCGCACACCTTGAGGGGCAGCTGCTGCCGCTCCACGGCGGCGCGGAGCAGCGCAAGCCGCTTCTCCTCGGGCAGGAGCGAGCCGGACGGCTTGAGCGGGTTGTGGGGGCTGGGCACCAGCCACACCTCCTGAAGGTCGGTGAACTGCGAGCAGTAGCCCGCAACGATGGTATGCCCCACGTGCACGGGGTTGAATGAGCCGAAAAGTAGTCCTGTTTTCATGCTTGCGTCTGTGTTTGCAGCGCAAAGATAGCGGTTTTTTTAATTAGGAATTACGAATTAGGAATTACGAATTAAGAATGGCTTTGCTGTAGCGGAGAAGTATCGCTCAAATTCGGTGATTTTTCGTGGTTGCTTTCACATTCCGTTAGGAATGTTGCCGATGCTTTATCCCCGTCGCTGCGCACGCTTTGCGTCATTGCGAGTTCCGAACCCATGTACGGGTAAAAAAGGGAAAAGACGAAGCGCTGATAATATGCCTAAGTAATTTCGTCATTGTGAGGTGGAGCGGCTTGAAAAGCCGGATTTTCATAACCGCAGGTCAGCGACCTGCGGACAGGGAAACAGGCTCTCTCTCCTGCCTGAAAGGCAGGACTTTTAAGTCTTAAAGTCTTAACAGTCCTGCCTTTCAGGCAGAGAGAGGAGGAGGGGCACCCTCTCCGCAGGTCGCTGACCTGCGGTTATGAAAATTACGCCCTTTCAGGGCTTGTGAGAAAGGGAGAGGTCTCTCCAAAAGGGGAAAGGCGAAGTTTGTAATATGCTAATAATATGTCTAATGCAATTTCGTCATTGTAAGCGAAACGAAGCAACCGGAGCGGAGTTCGGCGTAGCCAATCCAGAAATACGGGCAATGCAACGCGAAGCGTGCGACGCTGGATTGCTTCGCTTCGCTCGCAATGACGCAAGGCGTGCGACGGCTGGATTAACTTCGTTGGGCTCCACTTCCCCGTAGGGGAATAATATCAATAGAAAAACGCTGCCAAATCCGGAAGTGAAACGCTGCCAAATTCGGAAGTAAAATGTTACCAAATCCGGAAATTATTTGTATCTTTGCCACAAAATCAACTAAGTATGGGAAAAGCACAATACCTACCACGAGTTTGCGATTTGGAGCTGCAGGCAGCGCTCGAAAGAATGGGCGCAGTCCTTATTGAAGGCTCCAAGTGGTGCGGGAAAACAAGCACGGCAAGCCACTTTGCCAAGAGCACGCTGTTTATGCAAGATCCGGACAGCGCTACTTCGTATCGCCTTTTGGCGGATACAAAGCCGTCCCTGCTGCTGCAGGGCGACAACCCGCGCCTGATTGACGAGTGGCAAATGTCGCCGGTGCTTTGGGACGCCGTTCGCTTTGAGGTGGATAAGCGGGCAGAATCCGGACAGTTTATCCTAACCGGCTCGGCGGTACCCGCCGATAACGTCGTGGCGCACACCGGCACCGGACGCTTTGCAAGGATACAGATGCGCCCCATGAGCCTGTACGAGTCAAAGGAGTCGAACGGGGCCGTTTCGCTGTCGGATTTATTTTCGGGGAAGCACGAGGTGGACAGCCGATCCGATTTAAGCATTGAGCAAATAGCGTTTGCCGCGTGTCGGGGAGGGTGGCCTGCCACCGTCAACAAGGCAGACCGCACGGCGCTACAAATGTCGGTTGACTACGTAGAGGCTATCATCAACCAAGATGTTTCGCGCGTAGATGGCGTGGAAAAAAATCCCCACAGGGTGCGGCTGCTCCTACGGTCAATTGCGCGAAACATTGCCACGCAAGCCTCCATTCAAACGCTCCGGAGCGACGTGGAGGCAACGGAGGCAAGCATCTCCGACAAAACCGTTGCCACGTACCTGAATGCGCTACGACGAATTTTTGTGATAGAGCCGCTACCTGCGTGGTCGCCCTCGGTGCGGTCAAAAACCGCCATCAGAACCTCGCCAAAGCACCACTTTGTTGACCCCTCCATTGCCACGGCCGTAATGAGAATTAACACCAGAAGCCTGCTGCACGACTTTGAGTACTTTGGCTTCCTATTTGAATCACTTTGCGTGCGCGACGTTCGCATCTACGCGCAGGGTAACGATGGCGACGTGCTGCACTACCGAGACAGGAGCGGGCTGGAGGCCGATATGATTGTGCAGCTGCACGACGGGCGCTGGGGCGCCATAGAGGTAAAGCTGGGAAATAAGGAGATTGAAGAAGCGTCCGAAAATTTACTCAAGCTAAAGCACAAAGTAAATGCCGATAAAATGCAAGCTCCTTCGTTTCTGATGATTTTGACCGGAGGGCAGTTCGCGTTCAGGCGAAAAGACGGGGTGCTGGTTGTTCCCATAGGCTGCCTCAAAAGCTGATGGCAGCGTTGTAGCCGCAAAGCTTGCCACAGGAAGCTGAAAAAGGCGTTGCCGGAAACAAGTAAAGCCACAGCATTTTTTTATGCTGTGGCTTTGGTTTTGGTTTTGGCGGCGCTTTTGCAGAGCAATCATTGTCTTTTTACGCAGCGGAACGTGTTTTTTATGTTTTTGCTATAGTAGTCCACCTCGCCGGTGCCGAAGTTAACGGCGTAGCTCTCGTGGTTGTTGTACTTGGAGTAGCTCCAGTAGTCCTTGGGCTGAAACCTTTTGCTCCCGTCGCGCTGTAGGGCGCTGCGCCCGTGGTATATTTCCCGTAGCTCATCCTTGGTGGGCAAATCCCAGTCCGGCCCCTTGCTTTTGCAGAAGCTTACGGCATCGTCCCAGCGCATAGGCTCTTCGTCGCGCATGCTAATGCTGCAATTCACGAGCTCGCCGCCATCGTCGCAGCACTCGCGGCATAAAAGATCCTGTTTCTTCTTTTCCGACAGCGACCGCCCCTCTGCTATGGCCGTGATGATTTCCCGCCTTAACTTCATGAGGTCTGCCGTGCCGTTTTCCGTATCGGCCGACCCCATTCCTCCCTCGGGGGTTTTGCCCGTTTTTACGTCTATCAGCTTGTAGGTAATGGCGTAGTTGCCGTAAATCTCATGGATCTTCACCAAACAGCTGTAGTCGGCGCCTGCGGCATTTCCAAAGTCTAACTTTTGCTCGTCGGCCACCCAACCTTCCTCCTGAAATGCAGCCTCCTCGCTCGCAGCCAGCTTAAACTCCTCCCTGTTGGGCAGAACTTCATACTTGCCGTTCCTGTTTAAACCTTCTTCTACCGCCGCCACAAATGCATCGCTCACGCTTTCGGGAACGGCTTTGCTTACGGAGGTGGCAATTACTACTTTCTTTTTTCCCTGCCCCCACGCCGTAGCGGCGCATACAAGGCAAAGGATCAGTAAAACTTTTTTCATTTTTTTGTGGTTTTGCTATTTTTCTGTGCTGCTTCTTCGCCCATATCTCTGAACAAAGAGGGGATAACAACGTCTGAAACAAATTCGTTTAGGTTTATCGGCTGCCACTGTGCTTCTAATTCTTTAGTTAACTCCTCTATATAGAAATCTTTTCGTTGAGTTTTTTTCATTTGCTTCACCTTTGCCAGTTTTTCTGAGGCGTCAAATCTTTCTTCATCGGAAAGAGTTTTGTCTGCAATCTTCTTTTTGAGATCTTGGGTGTATATGGCTGAGTATACTACGAAATCAGAGGGATATTGAACGGCTCTTCGAGAAATGTTGCCTATCAACTTTTCATTGACAAAGTCGCAATTCGGCGAAGAACATGGCGTCCAGAAATACCTGTAGGTACCTCCAATCAGGTTATCCTGAAGAAGAATAACCTTTATTTCGATGCTGTATCCGGAAAACGTTCGAGGTTCCTTGAGCGATTTTTGTTTTACCGCATCTTTTTTGAGGTAGAGATAAGGGATGGAGAAGCGAGCATGCCATACCGGAGCCAAGAACATTCCCCAAAACCAATCTTTGTATTCCTGATAACTCCTAACCACATATTCTTGCTGTGAGAAATCCGTAACCTCAAAAACGAGGTCGGTTTTTGTTTTTTCGCCGAGCGCCACGTAGTCCATATCTTTCATCTTCTCGGCAACGCTTTCAAAGAGCCGTCGGTCTCTCGGGTTGTAGCCTTTCTTCATCAGCGCCCTTTCTATCACTCCGCACAGCTCGTTGGTCTTCCCCGCTGCGGAAACGCCGCCCGAGGTGGCGTTGGGATCGCGTACCACTACCGACGCACCTTTGTTCTGCTTTATAAATTTTTGCAGGGAGGGGTGCGTGAAAACGCTCGGCTTCTCCGGCTCTATTTGAACGCTCATTTTGGTAATGACACTGTTGCCGTTGTGGGTAACGAATTTGTAGTTGGTGGTGCAAGAGCTCATCACCAGCGCTCCTGCCATAGTGCAGAGAGCGATTTTTACTGTTTTACGTATCATAGTAACTATTTTTTAATAGGTTATTTACTTTTTGCACCCATTTCTTTGAACATGGAGGGGATGACTACGCTGGAGATAAAATCGCCCAGCTGCTTTTTCCACTTTTCGTCGCGCGTTTCCCGTCGCTCAGACCCCGCGCCCTGCCCGCCGTCAATGCTGTCCTCCTTGTCCGATCTGGGGAGGCGGTAGTAGAGCGTGCTGTTGTCCTTGTTGTACTGGGTAATTTCGCAGCCGCCTTCCGGCGCTGCGCAGGGCGTGTAGTAGTACTTGTAGGTGCCGCCAATCAGGTTATCCTGTAGCAAAATCACCTTGATTTCCAGGCTAAACCCTGTAAACGTAACGGACGTAAGCTTTTTGTTAATCTTGTTGAGCGGCGTTTTGATGGCGTTGTGGTAGTAATCTTTAACAAGGTAGTCGTCTACGCTGAAGTGCGTAACCTCAAAGATGAGGTCGGTTTTTGTTTTTTCGTAGATAGCCCCGTAGTCGCTGTTATCGCCCATTTTGGCAACTACGCTTTCAAACACCCTCCGGTCTCTCGGGCTGTAGCCTTTTTGCATCAGCCCGCGCTCTATGAGGGTGCAGAGCAGGTTGCTGCGCTCCGAGGTCGAAACGCCGCCCGAGGTGGCGTTGGGGTCGCGCACCACCACCGACGCCTTCGGGTTTTGGATAATAAATCTGCTTAAGGATCGGTTGGTGTAGCTGTCCGACGGCTCCTGGTTAATCTTGATAAACTTTGTTGGCGCGCTGCACGAGCACATCAGCGCAACGCCTGCTATAACGCAGATGGTTAACTTGTGTGTTTTTTGTAACATGGTATAAAATATATTAAAATTGTGCCTACTTAGCGGCGTCGGCATTCCGGTTTTTAAGCGTTAGTTTTTTATCCATGGCATCAACTTGTCTGCAATTTTGGGCACAGCGCTCTCCATGGCTTTCCGCCCTGCGGCTTCATAGCTGGTTGCGCTGCCCTTTTGGGCAAGCTCGTCGTTGAACATCACCTTTTGCTTGGAGTTGCTGTACAGCTTTACCACCACATCGGCGTAGCAAAACTTGACGGTGGAGTTTTCGTTGCCTGTTTTGCGGGTTTTAGCGGTAAGCGTCAGCTTCAGGTCGGCCTGTGCAGGCTCGTCAACAAAGCTGCATCCGTTTGCTGCAAGGGTTGACTTCAGCTTGTTGATAATAATGCTGCTTGCCGCGCCAAAAATCTCCTCCGAACTTTCCACGTACACGTATACGCCTTGCGCCAGCCGCGCCAGCATTTGCGTGGACTTGTTGTGCAGCGTTTCCAGCTGCGCTTGCTGTAGCCCTTCGCTGTCGGTGGCGTTTATGGCGGTGAGCAAGTCCTGCGCGGCGCGCGCTTTGCTCAGCAAGGGCGCTATTTCCTCGCATTGCTTGCGGGCTTTGGCTTTCTCGCCGCTTTGCTCCAGCTGCTCGGCGGTGTGGAGTAGACTTCCGGCCTGCTGCACCAGCATGGCAATGTTGGCTTTGTAGTAGCCCGCCACCTCGTACTTGTTGGCGTAGGCAAAGGCGTACACTACGTTTTTCCGGCTGTCAAAGTAGGCGTCGGTTGTTATACCTACAATTTCGACGTTAGACGACGTTCGTACGGAGGCGTCATAGGTAGAGACGATTTGCTCCTTCCCATTTACCTGCACGCTCTTGTCACTGGTCTGCGTAGCGCCCTCTATCTTGAGGCGGATATTCTCCGACAGCTCTTTCTGCGCCTCTCTCTTCAGGCGCTCGCGGGCCTGCGCAACGTCGTCGGAGGGGCGCAAGGTTTCCGAAACAAAGCCCGTAAGAAAAACGTTGCTTGGATACATCTGCTCCCGCCCCGCTCTATCCAGCCAGCGCGGCGCGCCTTGCCCAAAGAGGGCAAGCGCGCACGCCGCAAGGCATAGGGTCAAAAAATACCGTTTCATAGGCAATAAAGTAGCTTAGCGTTACGGTTATTGGTTGTTACGGTAATCTTCCAACCCCTTTTCCATTTCCTTCCTGAAGCGGTCTTCCTCAAACTGGATGGATATTTTCTTGTCCTGCGACAGCTTCTTGTAAAGGTTGCCGACAGACTCATCGCTCATCTCCACGCACACATGTACAGTGTAGCTGCCTGTTTCTTCGTTATACCAGGTTTTGCTGCAGATGATTTTGCTCGAGAGCACGCCGTCGATAAGCGCCTTTTGCTCCTGCCCCGTCTGATTGACAAAGTCCGAAGCTTTATTCTTGCCGGCGCCGGATTGATGCTCTTGGTCAAAGTTCTTAATCATACCGACAAGTATGGACTGTAGCGCCGATTGCAGGTTGGAGCGAGCGTCGAGGGCTGCCGAGTTTTTGGCAAGCCGCTCCGATTGGCTATTTCCTATTCCGGCTGCCCGCTTGGGCGCCATTTCAGCCATTTTCTCACACTCGCTTTTTTCCACTTCCTTTCCTTTGCCGGTAGAGGCAAACTTTGTTCCTCCGCAGGCGCTCATTGTGCCTGCCAATGCTGCTATTGCAGCGAATTTCAAAATTCTTTTCATTGCTTGTTTGTTTGTTTTGTTGGTTGTAAATAAGGATTGATAATAAAAAAACTCCAAAAAGCGAACGCAGAAACGTTGCCTTTTGGAGCTGTGGGGTATTGCCTATGTCGAAAATATTGCTTAGATACGCGCGATGCACGTAACTCGCTGAGCTGTGTGTGTGTGTGTGTGTGTGTGTGTGTGTGTGTGTGTGTGTGTGTGTGTGTGTGTGTGTGTGTGTGTGTGTGTGTGTGTGTGTGTGTGTGTGATTAGGCTAGCTGAAAGTTGAGAATTGAAAGCTGAATTGAGCGCACGACCACCTTCAAAAAAGGTACAAGGAAAGTAAACTGGCGCAAAACGTGACAAGCTCGCAAATGTTCTTACGCTGAAAAAAGCGTGGGTTGAACAGTCGTGACTTAGGCGTGACAAAATGTGTACTCCTTTTTGCGCCGTTGCAGCGCACAAAGCGTTACTCCACTCCCGAAAGCAGTGAGGCAAAACAGAAGCACCAAAAATATGCGCTGAAGTAGCCGTCATAAGTAAGATTTCCCTAAGAATATAGCGATTTTCCCTAAGCCCTGCTACCCATACTGCACGTGCTATAATGACTGCAAATGTAGGTAAAGATTTTAAAGTTAGTACCAACCTCCTCAAATTTTATTGCTAAAAATACCTATAAAATATATTAATACGATAAAAATCACACAGTTAAGATAGGTGTATTTTTTACTTCTGGATACTTCCCTGCCAAGAGTAGCGTTATAGCGGAAATATCTTCTTCAAATCCGGCAAATTATCGCGGTTATATCTGTATTTCGTTGAAATTACAAGTCCATAAAACCCCAACAACACAAAATATGTGCGTTTTTTGCACCAATCGTAATAATTGTTACCTTTGTGCGAAACAAAATAACCATGTCATCACCCGTTCGGGTGGTAAAAACCAAAATGTAGCAAGAATGAAAAAGATTTTTCCGACCATTATCTCCGTTGCGGCGCTTGCCGCCGTAGGAGCGCTGTTCCTGTACGTAGTGCAGGGTAGCAAGAATGCCTCAACCAACGGGGCGCAGCCGTCGTCCGACGGGCACAATACCACCGCAGGCGAGGGCGTGGTGTACGTAAACATCGACTCGCTGGTGCGCGGATACGACATGTACTTTGACCTGCAGCAGGAGTTTGAGGCAAAGGCAAAAAAGAAGGATGGCGACTTTACGGCGCGCATGAAAAAATTTGAAACCGACGCCCGCGATTTTCAGGAGAAGGTGGAAAAAGGCTTGGTGACGCGCTCGCAAGCCCAGCAGCTACAGGAGGGCTTGGCAAAGCGCGAGCAGGAGCTGGTACAGCTTCGCCAGCAGCTGCAGGGCGAGCTGCAGGAGGAGGAAAGCGTAATGCTGCGCCAAATCCAAAACAACATTCAGCGCTACATCATCGAATACAACAAGGGTAAGCGGCACAGCCTTATCTTGAGCACCAGCGGCAGCAACGTGGTGCTCTACGGCGACCCCGCGCTCAACATCACCTCCGAGGTGCTGGACGGCCTGAACGAGGCATACGTAAAGGCAAGGAAAAGCAAGTAGGAGCTAACGCTAAAGCTTGAATAACCATCTCAACACAATCGTTCAACATAAATACACAAAAAAATCAAATGAAAAAATTATTCATTATGGCAGCCCTTGTGGGCTTGGGCGCTACCGCGCAGGCAAAAATGCTCGCCTTTGGCGTTAAAGGCGGTATCAACATGCCGTCCTTTGAAACTAATCTGGGGAACTTCGAATCTGACGCTAACGTTGGCTTTCACGCCGGCGTTTTCGGGCAGCTCAACATTCCCATCATAGGCTTGGGCGTTCAGCCGGAGCTGCTTTACCTCAGCCAATCCGTTTCGTACATCAATAAGGAGCAGAACAATGCGTCCAAAAGCGCCTCGTACCTCGACATCCCCATCAACATTACGTGGGGAATTGACCTCAAGGTGGTGCGCCCGTTTATAGCGGTTACCCCTTACCTGCGCTACTCCTTTAGCGAGGTGGAAACGTACGTAACAACAGCGGCAGCAAGCGGACAAGCCCCCGAGCCGCAAAAGCTCAACAGCTTTGACTACGGCCTCGGCGCAGGCGCGGGCATAGATTTGTTTTCCAAAATTCAGCTCATGGGGCGCTACAGCTGGGGGCTTAGCGACCTCGTGAGCAGCGGGAACTACAAGGTGCGCAGCTTCACCCTATCGCTGGGGTACATATTCTAAGCAGCGGATTTTATCAACGTAGAAAGCGGGAGATTTCAAAAGGATTTGAGGAGTTTTCCCGCTTTTTCTTTTTAGCGAAGCGTACCACGCTACGCCTCCACATGCGGGGCGAGCGCGGGGCATCCCATTCCTACGGAATGGCAAATCCGCGCCACGCCCAGCGCAGAATAAATGAGGAAAAACCCATACCGAGCAAGGTATAAATGCTGTCCCTCATATTTTTATGTAAAATCTTTTATTAAGAAAGCCATGGCGCGCTTGTTTTGCGCTAATTTTTAGGCTATCTTTGTCCCCAAAAAACAGAAGTTATGCAAGCATACCAAAAATTTCAGGAATACCTCTCCCTTGAGCTGGAGTCCATACGGTCTGCGGGGCTGTACAAGGCCGAGAGAACTATTGCCTCCCCCCAGTCGGTTGCCATCACGCTGCAATCGGGGCAGGAGGTGCTCAACTTTTGCGCCAACAACTACCTTGGGCTGTCCGACAGCAAGGAGCTTACCACCGCCGCCTGCAAGGCGATGGAAAGCCGCGGCTACGGCATGTCGTCGGTGCGGTTTATTTGCGGCACGCAGGATTTGCACAGGGAGCTGGAGGAAACCATTGCGCAGTTTTTCGGGACGGAGGATACCATCCTCTACGCCGCCTGCTTCGACGCCAACGGGGGCGTTTTTGAGCCGCTGCTGGGCGAAAACGACGCCATCATTTCGGACGCGCTCAACCACGCCTCCATCATCGACGGGGTGCGCCTCTGCAAGGCTGTGCGCTACCGCTACGCCAACGCCGACATGCAGGACTTGGAGGCGCAGCTGGAGGCGGCGCAGGCGCAGCGCTTCCGCCTGATTGTTACGGACGGCGTTTTCTCCATGGACGGCAACGTGGCGCCCTTGGACAAAATCTGCGCGCTTGCCGAAAAGTACAACGCCATGGTGATGGTGGACGAGTCGCACTCGGCGGGGGTGGTAGGGAAAACCGGACGGGGAACAACGGAGGCGTTTAACCTGCGGGGCAAGGTGGAAATCCTTACGGGCACGCTGGGCAAGGCTTTTGGAGGGGCCATAGGCGGCTTTACCACCGGCAAAAAGGAAATTATCGCCATGCTTCGCCAGCGGTCGCGCCCCTACCTGTTCTCCAACTCCCTCCCGCCCGCCGTGGTGGGCGCGGGGATTTACACGTTCCGATATTTGGAAAAATCTAACGTTTTGCAGGATAAGCTGCACGAAAACACCAGCTACTTTATCGGCAAGATGCAGCACGCCGGATTTGACGTCAAGCCCAGCCAGTCGGCCATCTGCGCGGTTATGCTGTACGACGCAAAGCTGTCGCAGGACATGGCGAGCAGGCTGCTGGAGGAGGGAATTTACGTAACGGGATTTTACTATCCGGTTGTGCCCAAAGGTCAGGCGCGCATACGCCTGCAAATTTCCGCCGCCCACGAGCGGGCGCAGCTGGACAAGTGTATTCAGGCGTTCATTAAGGTAGGAGGAGAGCTGGGCGTGCTGAAAAAGTAGCAAATTATGAAAAAAATACTGATAGTTGGAAGTACGGGTCAAATCGGGTCGGAGCTGAGCGTTCGCCTGCGCTCCCTGTACGGAAAAAATAACGTTGTGTGCGGGTACTACACGCCCCCCTACCCCGAAGGATTTTTTGACGCGGGGCCTGTGGTTGAAATCAACGCCCTGCACATTGAGCAGATTGCGGCAGCCGTCAAAACCCACAAGATAGACGCCATCTACAACTTGGTGGCCATTCTGTCCGCCACCGCCGAGAAGCACCCCAAGCTGGGCTGGGATGTGGGCATCGGAAGCCTGATGAACTGCCTCGACGTTGCCAAAGAGTACGGCTGCGCCGTTTTCACCCCAAGCTCCATTGGCGCTTTTGGCCCCAACACGCCGAAAGACGGCACGCCGCAGGATACCATTCAGCGCCCCAACACAATTTACGGGATAACAAAGGTTTTGGGAGAGCTGGTGAGCGACTACTACTTTGCCCGCTGGAAGGTTGATACCCGCTCCGTTCGCTTCCCCGGCATCATCTCCAACGTAACGATGCCCGGCGGCGGCACCACCGACTACGCCGTTGAAATCTACTACAAAGCCGTAAAGGGAGAGCCTTTCGTTTGCCCGCTCAAGGCCGGTACGCTTATGGACATGATGTACATGCCGGACGCGCTGGACGCCGCCATCAACATTATGGAGGCAAATCCGGAGAAGCTCATTCACCGCAACTCGTTCAACGTAACCGCCATGAGCTTCGACCCCGAAATGCTCTGCCAAAGCATCAAAAAGCACTACCCCGACTTTAAGATGACCTACGAGGTTGACCCGCTAAAGCAAAGCATTGCCGACTCGTGGCCCAACAGCTT
>JAITQP010000308.1 GCA_031288885.1 Prevotellaceae bacterium
CTTTTATCTATATTTAGTTGTGTGTGGGTGTGTGTGGTGTGTGTGTGTGTGTGTGTGTGTGTGTGTGTGTGTGTGTGTGTGTGTGTGTGTGTGTGTGTGTGTGTGTGTGTGTGGCAAATACTATGCCAAAACTTTCACGCTCCACCTTGCTTTTCCAAGATATGTCACAACGGTAATCGTATATTTTTCTTGATAAACGCATCATAATTTTACGAGAGGAAATGACTTATATAGGCACAAAATGCTGGCAAAAAATATAGGCAACAAATACAAAGCGGGCAACACTCATTGTTGCCCGCTTTTCGTTACAAAAACAATCACTTTGCGGGCGCATTCTTAAGCGTTGCCAGCAAAAAGCTCCACCACTTTTCAACGGTGCTTATCTCCACGCGCTCGTCGGGGGAGTGCGGGTTGAGGATGGTAGGGCCAAAGGAAATCATGTCCAGCTGGGGGTACACGCCGCCCAGCAATCCGCACTCAAGCCCTGCGTGTATGGCGCGCACGTGCGGCTTGCTACCGAACATCTTTTCGTACAAATCGCACATCACCTTTAGGATGGCCGAGCTGGGGTTAGGCTTCCACCCCGGGTATCCTCCGGTGAAGCGGCTCTGCACGCCGGCTAACGAAAACGCCGCCTCCATGCACTCCGACAGGTGCTCTTTGGCGCTATCCACCGAGCTACGCAGCAGGCTGGAGGCCGTCATCTTCCCCTCCCCTACCTTTACGATGGCAAGGTTGGTGGAAGTCTCAACAAGGTTGGGAATGGCGTCGCTCATGCGGATAACACCGTTGGGGCAGGCCAAAAGTGCGTTGAGCAGCGCGCGCTGCGTGGCAGCGTTTAGCGCCTTTTTGGGGGCGTTGGGGGCCGGCTCAAGCGCTATCTTTACTTTTTCCACCTCCTCCACGGCAGCGTATTCGCCGGCGATGATTTGCGCGAGCGTTGCCACCTCCTGCTTTGCGGCGTCAACCGCGCCGCTGGGCACAACGATAACGGCAAAGGCCTCGCGCGGGATGGCGTTGCGCAGGTTGCCGCCCTCGAGCGACGCCAGCTGCACGCCGTGCTTTTCGGTCAGGCGCTTCAGGATGCGCGCCGCAACCTTGTTGGCGTTAGCCCTCCCCAGCGCAATGTCCACGCCGGAGTGACCGCCTCTCAGCCCCGTAACGCTCAGCGTGAGCGCAACGCCGGCAGCAGCATCCTGCTCTTCGTAAGCCGCGCTAAAGCTGCCGTCCAAGCCGCCTGCGCAGCCCACGCACAGCTCGCCCTCATCTTCGGAGTCGAGGTTGAGCAGAATATCGCCCTGTACCCACTTGGGTTTTATGGCCAGCGCGCCGCTCATGCCGGTTTCCTCGTCAACGGTAAACAGCGCCTCGATGGCCGGATGCTCAACGTCGGTGGCCTCCAGCACCGCCATTGCCGCCGCTACGCCAATGCCGTTGTCGGCGCCAAGCGTTGTGCCACGCGCGCGCACGTACTCCCCGCTAACGTATGCGTCGATGGGGTCGCGCTCAAAATCGTGCGCCGTGTCGCTGTTTTTTTGCGGCACCATGTCGAGGTGCGCCTGTAGCACTATGGCTTTGCGCCCCTCCATGCCCGTGGTGGCAGGCTTGCGAATAAGCACATTGCCGGCGGCGTCAACTTCGGTAAACAGCCCCAGCTGCTTACCGAACGCAGCCACAAAATCTACCGCTTTCCGCTCCTTTTTTGACGGACGCGGAATTTGCGTAAGGTCGTAAAAATGCTGCCACAGACGAGCCGGATGCAGCGAAAGAATGTCTTTTCCCATAATTTCTTGGTTTTTTAGTTTCATTAGGTACAACAATTTTTGAAGCATAAAGATAGTTAAATAAAAAATACCCACAACCATCTTTAACAAAAATATTTTCTAATTAATTGGGATACAATAAGTTTTATCCGTACTTTTGTCGTTATGTAGATGAGCAAAAGATGCTCAATTCGTAAATTGAAATGAAAAGTAAGACATGAAAAAGGGAGCAACGACATTACTGCTGCTGGCGCTGGCATTAGCAACAACGGCAACGGCGCAAATCAAGTGGTACAAGTTTGAGGAGGCGGTGGAGCTGTGCAAAAAGAAGCCAAAGAAGATATTTATTGATGTGTACACCGATTGGTGCGGATGGTGTAAGGTGTATGATAAGAATACGTTCAGCAATCCGGATATTGCCGAGTACATGAACAAGCATTTTTACTCCGTAAAGTTCAACGCCGAAACCCACGATACTGTCCGTTTTCAGGGGCACGTATTCGTAAACCCGAGCAGCGGACGCAACTCTACGCACATGCTGGCGGCGCAGCTGCTAAACGGAAGAATGAGCTTCCCCTCGGTGGTGTTCCTGAACGAACAATTCCAGCTGCTGCACGTGCAAAGCGGCTACCTTCCGCCCGAACAGTTTGCGCCTTTCATGGTGTACATTGGCGAAACGTGGTACGAGCCCAGCAAAAACACCTCGTGGGAAGCCTTTACCAAAGACTTCAAATGGCAGCCCGCCTCGCGCAAAGCAGCTAACTAATCCTTGTAGTTTCTTGTTGCCACTTTTATAAACTCGTAGTTGAGCGGCTCCTTGTTCAGCGCCGGCTCCTTGTCGCGCCCCGCGTATTCCCACGCCGAAACGTACATGTAGCTGGCGTCGTCGCGCTTGGCTTCGCCCTCTTCGGTTTGCATCTCCTCGCGCAGGTGTCCGCCGCACGATTCCTTACGGTTGAGCGCGTCGCGCGCCATGAGCTCGCCTATCTCCAGAAAATCGGCTACGCGCAGCGCCTTCTCCAGCTCCTGATTAAACTCATCGTTGGTGTTGGGAACAAATACGCTGTGCCAAAATTCATCGCGAATTTCTTTTATGTCCTTAATCGCTTTCTTCAGTCCGGCTTCGTTGCGCGCCATGCCCACTTCGTCCCACATCACCTTGCCCAGCTTCTTGTGGAAGTAGTCCACCGGCTGCGTGCCGTTAAGGTTGAGCAGCGCGGCGATTTTGTCCTTCACTTTCTTTTCAGCGGCGTCAAAGGCGGGGTCGTTGGTATCCACCTTTTTCTCCTGAATTTTTCCGGCAAGGTAGTCGCCAATGGTGTAGGGCAGCACAAAGTAGCCGTCCGCCAGCCCCTGCATGAGCGCCGACGCGCCAAGGCGGTTGCCGCCGTGGTCGCTGAAGTTGGCTTCGCCAATGGCGTACAGCCCGGGCACGGTGGTCATCAGGTTGTAGTCCACCCACAGGCCGCCCATCGTGTAGTGAATGGCCGGATAAATCATCATCGGCTCGTTGTAGGGGTTTTCGTCGGTAATCTTTTCGTACATCTGGAAAAGGTTGCCGTAGCGCTCCTCAATGACCTTTTTGCCCAGCCGCGCAATGGCGGTGGAGAAGTCGAGGAACACGGCAAGCCCCGTTTCGTTCACGCCAAAGCCGGCGTCGCAGCGCTCCTTGGCGGCGCGCGAAGCAACGTCGCGCGGCACGAGGTTACCAAACGCCGGATAGCGACGCTCGAGGTAGTAGTCGCGGTCTTCCTCGGCTATTTGCGAAGCTTTTATTTCCTTCCGGCGCAGCTTCTCCACATCCTCCTTCTTTTTGGGAACCCAGATGCGCCCGTCGTTTCGCAGCGACTCGCTCATGAGCGTAAGCTTTGACTGCTGCTCGCCGTGCACCGGAATGCAGGTGGGGTGAATTTGCGCAAAGCAGGGGTTGCCGAAGAATGCCCCCCGCTTGTAGGCCTGCCACGCCGCCGAGCCGTTGCTGTTCATGGCGTTGGTCGACAGGAAAAATACGTTGCCGTAGCCGCCCGACGCAATCACCACGGCGTGCGCCCCGTGCCGCTCAATGGCGCCCGTTATCAGGTTGCGGGCAATGATGCCCTTTGCCTCGCCGTTAACCAGCACCACGTCGAGCATTTCGTGGCGCGGAAAGGATTTTACGGAGCCCTTGGCAATCTGGCGGTTTAGCGCGGCGTAGGCGCCCAGCAGCAGCTGCTGTCCGGTTTGCCCGCGCGCGTAGAACGTGCGGCTCACCTGCGCGCCGCCAAACGAGCGGTTGTCGAGCAGCCCGCCGTAGTCGCGGGCAAAGGGCACGCCCTGCGCCACGCACTGGTCAATGATGAGGTTGCTCACCTCCGCAAGGCGGTATACGTTTGCCTCGCGGGCGCGGTAGTCGCCGCCCTTTATGGTGTCGTAGAACAGGCGATAGGTGGAGTCGTTATCGTTCTGGTAGTTTTTGGCGGCGTTGATGCCTCCCTGCGCAGCGATGGAGTGCGCGCGCCGCGGCGAATCGCTGATGCAAAAAATCTTGACGTTATAGCCCAATTCACCCAGCGAGGCGGCGGCAGATGCACCGCCAAGGCCGCTGCCTATCACAATAATATCGAGCTTGCGCTTGTTGGCGGGGCTAACTACGCGAATGCCGGCCTTATGGCGCGTCCACTTTTCTGCAAGCGGACCTTCGGGCGCCTTTGAAATCAACTTCTCAGACATATTTTTAAAATTCAAAAATTCAACGTTCAACAATTCTTAGGCAAGGAAATAAAATCTAACGCAAAAGTAAAGCGGAATGACCGTAAACCCAACGGCTATAAGCGTTGCAAACACGTACGCCGCGATTTGCAGGCGCGGTATCCAATGCTGGTTGCTAACGCCTATGGTCTGGAATGCGCTCCAAAAGCCGTGGCACAAATGAAACCACAGCGCCCAAACCCACACCACGTACACCACAGCCCACAGCGGATTTGACAGCGTTTCCTTAACCACCAGATAGGGATTTTCGGCTGCCGCGCCGCCCACAAAGTGTTGCAGCTGCATCTTAGCCCAAAAGTGGCTCAGGTGAACCGCCAAAAAACCCAGCACGATAAGCCCCAGCACAAACATGTTGCGCGAAGCCCAGCTCGAGGCCTTGGTGCCCGTGCCCACGGCGTACTTCACGGGGCGCGCCTTGAGGTTGCTCAGCGTGAGGTAGATGGCGTAGATGATGTGGATAACAAAGCCCAGCGCAAGTACCGGCACCATTATCTGAATAAAGATGTTGGTATCCATAAAGTGGCAAGCTACGTTGTACGCGCTTTCCGACACTACCGCTGCAAGGTTAATGCTCAGGTGCAGCAGGAGAAATACCATGAGGAAAAATCCGCTAAGGCTCATTATGAGCTTTTTGCCAATGGAAGAAGAAAAAATATTCGCCATAACGCTAAGGGTTGAAAAAGAGTAATTTGCAAATTAAATGTGCCTATATACTGTTCTAAAGGAGCCACAAAGGTACAACATTTTGCAAAAGTAACCAAAGGTGATGGCAATTTTGTTTTTATAAGTTTATTATCAACCAGCTACAATATTTCACCTGCGCAAAAGTAAAATCCCGATAATCCTCAGCCAAGTTGCGTTTTATCCTGATAAAACGCAGCGCAACTTCATTTTATCAGGATTTTTTGGACGCTAAGTATTTGTATGCAAAAAATTTATTGTATCTTTGTGGCAGAAATAAAAAAAAACTACTGATATGTACAGCCGACTTTTAGCATTGAAGGAAACACAGGAAGACTCCCTATTCCTGTGGGGCGCTCGGCAAACAGGGAAAAGCACCTTGCTCGAGGCGCTATTTCCCGATGCACACTACTACGATTTGCTGAAAAACGAAGAGTTTGAACGCCTGTTTCGCCGCCCTGAGCTCCTGCGCGAGGAGCTGGCAAGCGCCACCGAGCAGGACTTGGTCATTATTGACGAAATTCAGAAAATCCCGCAGCTTTTGGACGAGGTGCATTGGCTAATGAGCAAGCAGGGCATTCGCTTTGTCCTTTGCGGGTCAAGCGCCCGAAAATTGATGCGCGTTGGCGCCAATCTTTTGGGCGGAAGAGCGCTGCGCACCGTGCTGTACCCTCTTGTCAGCGCCGAAATTCCGGACTTTGACCTCATCCGCGCTATGCACAACGGCATGCTGCCCCGCCACTACACCGCGCAAAACCCGCACCGGCGCTTGCAGGCATATATCGGCGACTACTTGAATGAAGAAATTCGCGCAGAGGCGTTGTCGCGCAGCTTGCTGTCATTTACACGTTTTATGGAAATTGCCGCCCAATGCAACGGGGAAATGATTGTGTACAAAAATATTGCCCAAGATTGCGGCGTAAGCGCAAATACCGTAAAGGAATATTTCAACATCTTGGAGCAAACAATGATAGGCTACCTGATAGGCGGGTTTTCGGGAACTGCCAAACGGCGGGCAATTGTAACGCCAAAATTCTACTACTTTGATGTTGGCATTGCAAACTACCTGCTGAAGCGAGAAAATATGGCGCAAGGCTCGGATGAGTTTGGGCGCGCATTTGAGCACTTAATGATGCAGGAAATTATTGCATACTTGGGCTACAATTACTCCGATGAAAAGTTGACGTACTGGCGAAGCACAGGAGGCTACGAAGTAGATTGTATTGTTGGAAACGGACGGCTGGCGATAGAGTTCAAGTCCTGCGAGGAGGTAAAATCACGCCATACAAAGGGGCTAAAAGCCTTTGCCGAAGATTTTCCGCAGGCAAAGCTGGTGGTGGTTTCAATGGATAAATACCACCGAATTATGAACGACGTCGAAATTTTTCCCGCTACGAAGTTTCTAAAGGAGCTGTGGAGCGGCAAAATAGTATGAAAATAGGGAGAAATAGTAAATGAACAGGGCGGGAAGCGCCGCCCCTTAACGCTTCACTATGTCTTGGATTTTTTCTTCCGGCAGGTTGGTGAGCTCCGAAATGTCTTTTGCAGAAAGCTTTTTGCGCCAAAAATTAAGCACCATCTCTGTAATGGCTTCCTCTTTGCCCTTTTCTCTGCCAATGGCTTCACCCTTTTCCCTGCCAATGGCTTCGCCCTTTTCCCTGCCAATGGCTTCACCTTTTTCCCTGCCAATGGCCTCACCTTTTCGCAGGCCAAGGGCTTCGCCTTCTGCCAAGCCTTCTTTTTTAGCGGTATAGATTGAGCTCTGTTGGCTCCGGCGGTTATCCATCGCGCGGTCATACGCCCGCTTATCCTCATCCGATAGCCGGTCGTAGTCCAGCAGCGCGCGCGCTTGCGCTAAACCCTGCGCCTTAAAACCGTCTATCACCGCATCGTGCTTCAGGTAGTATATCCACTCGTCGAGCGGGTCTTTGGCCACGTCATCGAAACGTCTTACCTCCAGAATGTAGTACTCCGGAAACAGGTCGCCTGCTTCCAGCATGCCGAACTCTTTGCGCTGGGCGGGCGTGAGCTGCTGCTCGTCGCCGGTGTGCAGGCCGTGGAAGCTGGTGTGGCCATGGTAAACGTAATCTTTGCCCTCGCCCAAATCAAAATACACAATATTGATGGAGTACACCTTCCGCACCGTGCCGTAAGCATTACCCCTGTCTATGAACTGCGTAATCACCTTGCTGGTTCCGTAGAGCATGCGGTGGAAATAGTCAAACTCGCTGGTAAACTGCAGCTCGATAATGATGAGCTCCCTGTTTTCGTTTTCGACAAGAATGTCCACACGGTTTGACTTGTCGAGGGGCGCGTCCATGTTGCTCTCGCTCTCGAGGATATGCTTAACCTTGATTTGCCGCTT
>JAITQP010000315.1 GCA_031288885.1 Prevotellaceae bacterium
AAACTGCTTGGCAACCTCCAGCGGATTTTCGCTGTACACCGTCTTTTGGGAGTAATCGCCTTTGGTCAGCCTAACGCATTTTCCTTCGATGATGTCAATGGCGGGAATTATCATAATCAAGAGTTAAGAACTAAGAACTAAGAGTTATGAGTTATGAACTATGAACTATGAGTTAAGAGTTGTGAATTAATAGTTAATAGTTAATAACTAATAACTAATAGCTAAGTCCCATGTCAGCGCCTTTTTTTACTGCAGGAAGACCATCTTTCATCCATATGGGCATGGGGGCGTCTTTCAGGTAGTGGTCAAAGAACTGCTGAAGCCGTACTGTCAGGTCTTTACGGTTTTTGCGCTCCACAAGGTTATGCTGCTCGCCGTTATACTGTAGCATCCACGCCGGCTTGTTCAACCGCCGCAGCGCCATGAAAAGCTCTACGCCCTGATACCACGGCACCGCGCCATCTTTATCATTATGCATAATCAGCAGGGGCGTTTCGATTTTATCCGCAAAAAATACCGGCGAGTTTTCCCGATACAGCTCGGGAGCCTCCCACATGGTAGCGCCAATGCGCGATTGCCCCTGCTCATACTGGTATTCGCGGCTCATACCGGTTGACCAGCGTATGCCTCCGTAGGCGCTGAACATATTTGATACGGGAGCGCCGGCGCCCGCTGCGCGGAACATGCCTGTGCGCGTAACGAGGTATGCCGTCTGGTATCCTCCCCAGCTCTGCCCCTGAATGCCGATACGCTGCCTATCTGCCCACGCATTTTCGCACAGCTTTTCAACGCCCGAAACAACGGAGCTGAACGCGCTTTCGCCCGGGCGCCCCGTTGTATACTGTATGTCCGGCGCAAAAACAACGTATCCGCGGCTGCAGTAGAACGAGATGTTAACTGTGGAGCGGCTTGGTATGGGCGGTATGTACTTGTATAATTCGTCCGAATGTTTTTCGTAGAAGTAAACGATTACGGGGTATTTTTTCGTTGTGTCCAAGCCCTCGGGTTTGTAAACGACGCCCTGCGTGGGTTTTCCGTCGAACGTAGTCCACGAGGCGAGCTCGGCGCGCCCCCAGCTATACTCCCTCATCTGCGGGTTAATGTCCGAAAGCCGCGCTTCCGTTTTCCACCGGTTGGTAGTCACGTACAAATCCGGCGAGGTGTGAAAATTGCTCTTCTCGTACAGGAATACTTCTTTGTTTTTAGCTTTTACGGGCGTTGAAAACGTATATTTATCAACAATAAGTTTCTTTGGCTCAGACTTCGTCATATACTTTTCAAGCTCGTAGAAACCCCTCTCTTTTGTCACCTCGTCAAAGGCGGATAGCATTATTTTTTCTTTTGGCTTAATGTAGCGACTTTCCGGCTCGGTAGAGAAGTAGCGAAGCGTTGTTTTGCTTGCGCGCCCCACGCCCTTTGTCACGCAAACAGGTTGCTGCCGCCCCGAGGGGTCGAGCTTCCATATATCGTAAGCGTCGTTAACCAGCAAATTTTCGTCCTCTGTCCACGCGGCTGCTCCGTAAGACGGTGGCAACGAGGGCGTAGTATGCTTCTCGTTCATAAAGCTAACGGTCAAGCTGTCCGTCAGGCAAATTTCGCTGTGCGTGAGCAGCGAGTAGGCGTAGTATTTACGGTCTTTTACATCGTACCACACCAGATAGCTGCCCTGCGGCGAAAAATGAAACTCGGCGCTGAGGCCTGTTTTTATCTTCCTGCAGGAGTGCTCCTGCATATCTATCGCCCAAAAATCGTTTGTGCGGCGCGCCGTCGTGCTCCACGTTGCCTCCAGCAGGTAACTTTTATTTGAGAAACCTAATGCAAATCGCCCGTTATGCTCATCCGCCACCTGCACGTCGGGAATTTCCTCCGTTGCCAGCTGGTAGAGATAGCGGTTGCCGTTCAGGTCAACGTAAGCTAAGTAGGATTTTTTGCGGTCTTTGTCGAGCTCCACCAGCTGCTGGGGCTGCACTCGCGGGTCTTTCCAGTGCCACACATCAAGCGCGGCACGCTCAAAGTCGGGGATAGTGGTATCCTTCGGCGTAGCCTCGGGAGCCGTTCCCAGAAATAGCCGCGCCTCATTCTTACTAAATATAGGCGTGTCGTGCTCGCTAACACACCACCCCGACGGCATTCCGTGCACGTTTTTGCCGGCAAGCGCCATCGCGGAGTCAGCGGTGGGCGTGTAGTAGTAGAGCTTATACTCCTTTACCTCCTTTTTTACGGGCTCTGAGGTGGCCAGAAAGGCTAACTTGGCGCCGGATTCCGAGAGCGCTATGTTTTTGTAGACGGTATGGCCTGACGATACGTACCGCTTTTCGCCTGTCGACATTTTCATGTACAGCATACGGTTTGCCTCTACCGTGTCATTTTTTTGCCCGCCGTTGGGAGGGTTGGAGGGTACGGTGTCCGAGCGGTTTGCGCCGGCGGCTTTCTTCTTCAGCGGCTGAATGGCCGCCGCCAGTGCGCTGCCGTTGTTGCTGAGCTGATACTCCACAACGTTTGTAAGCGTATCCTTTTTTGCGTCCCGCAGCCGGTGAAGCACCAGCGTAGCTGCCGTTCTGTCGTTCTTGTCCTTTACCGCGGTTGTGTCGCTAAGCGTATAGGCGATATACTCGGAGGTATCTTTTCCCATCTTAAAGGATGCCACATCCGGTATTTTAACGGTGGAGAAATCCTCCAGCGCGACAATTGCCAACGTATCTTTCGGCATTTTCTCGGCTTTCGTCTTTTTTATCTTTGCCTCCCGCAGAACGTCAAAGGGAGCCTTTATCAGGGCGACAACATACTTTTCATCCGGCGTAACGGAGTAGCGGTAAGCCCTTGGTATAACTAATCGGCGCTCCTTGCCCACCTGCTGTATCAGCACGTGGTCGTTTCCCTCCTGCTCCTGAACAACCGCCACCGCATACCTGCCATCATTGGTCAACGCCATTTGGTGCAGGCTTTTCCATGCGTCATACACGGTATGGTCTAACACCTTTTTTTGAGCATACACATCAGGTGTTGCCATTAGCACGGCAACAAGCATAAAGATGCGAACAGATACAATGTTTTTAGCCTTCATATGCAGCCATTTTTTAAATTTTTATATTCCCATTCCAAAGCTAATTCCTCCAACGTATTCGTAAATTCCGCTCAGCACGCCCACGAGCAGGATGCCTGCGGTGCACAGCGTGAGGCTCAGGCGGCTATAGCTGTTGGAGCGGATGGCGCCTACCGCCGACTCCTCGGCAGGGTTGATGAACATAGCCCGAATGATGAGCAGGTAGTAAAACAGCGAAATGACCGTGTTGACCAGCGCAAGGAACACGAGGAGGTACTCGCCCTGCTCCGCCGCCGCCGCAAAGATGAAGAATTTGCTGAAAAATCCCGCAAACGGCGGAATGCCCGCCAGCGAAAACACGGCGAGCGTCATTACAAACGTCAGCTTGGGGTTGGAGCGGAAGAGGCCGTTGTAGGCGGCAATGTCCGTGCGCCCCGACTCGTCCTCCACCGCCGAGATTACGCCAAAGGCGGCGAGGTTGGAGAACAGGTACACCAGCACGAAGTATACGGTAGCCGTCATGCCCTGCGCCGTGCCGCCCATTACGCCCAGCAGGATGAAGCCGGCCTGCGAAATGGACGAAAAGGCAAAAAATCGCTTGACGTCCTTTTGCCCGATGGCAAAGAGGTTGCCCAGCACAATGGTAACCAGCGACAGCCCCCACAGCAGGTGGTGCCACACCACCGATATGGCGCCAAACACCTGCCACAGCGCAAACACCAGCGCAAACACCGCCGCCCCCTTGGAGATGACCGACAGGTAGGCCGTGACGCTCGTGGGCGCGCCCTCGTACACGTCGGCTGTCCACAGGTGGAAGGGCACGATGGAGATTTTGAACGCCAGCCCCACAAAAAACAGCACAAAACCCAGCACCACTATCGGCGAGCCGTCGATGAGGCTGTGCATGTCGGCAAAGTACATGCTTCCGGTGGCGCCGTACAGAAACGATAGCCCAAACAGCATTACGCCCGACGAAAGAGCTGCCAGCAGAATGTACTTTGCGCCCGCCTCCGCCGATTTTTCCTTGTACTTGTCAAACGCCGCAAGGCACGCCATGGGCAGCGACGCCAGCTCAATGCCGATGTAGAGCAGCATGAAGCTTCCCGCCGAAATCATAAAGTTCATCCCCAGCAGGGTGGAGAGAAGAATGACGTAAAATTCGCCCTGCTTGTCCTTCGATACGTGCAGCCACTTGTCCGCCTGCATGACCACCAGCAGCGTCCCAACGCTCAAAATGTTTTTCATCAGCACGGTGAGGGGGGAGGTGACGTACATCCCACCAAAGGCGCTGCCGGCATCGGCAGGGGCAAAGCCCAGCGCCGCGTGCAGGCCCAGCAGCACGCACGCCGTCAGGTGAAAGTACGCCTTGCTGCGGCCGGAGGCTACAACGTCGTACATAAGCAGGATAAGAAACACGGCCATCAGGCTTATTTCCTGACGCATTAAAAGAAAATCGCTAAAAAATGACATGGTTAAAATGATTGATACTGTTAATTAATCCAAAGCCGGAATTTATACTTCGTTCTACTCAAAATCCACATACATGTGCTGAAAATTCAAAATCATTTCACTGAATTGCATAATCACATCCTGCCCCAAGCTACCATCGAACGATTTGTGGAAGCTGTAATCCTGTAGGTTAACGGATATTTCGGGGAGCAGATTGTGGCTATTCCCTATTTGGTAAGGAAAATCCGGCAATTTGTATTCCTCCACCTCTACAACTCCCCCGCCGCCGCCACGCATGGCTGTTTGTAGCTTTCCCTTTTGCTCTACTTCGGCTTTATGCGCTTCGTAGTATTTTCTCGACAGCTCCGAGCTTTTCGCTCCGGTATCCATCACAAGCAGCAAGGTGTCGCTGCCCGATATCAGCTGAACCACAGGGTTGAGCCCGTGTAAAAACATATTTCCCAGCTGCCTGTTTTCGGGCTCCTGCGGGATAAGCATTGTGCCGTCTTTGCGCACGCGTATTTCTCCCATCTGGCGAAATACGGGAAAGCCGATGACGCCATGAATTTCGTAGTTCACCGAAGGGAATGTCATTTGCTCGGCAGGGGTAACGAGAAATACTACGTTTTCAAATAAAATATCTCCGACGTACAGGCTGTCGGCGACCGCTAACTTTGTACGAATTTTAATATCCGTTGCCGTTCCAACTTCAATATCCGATTCAAGTATTGTCCACCCCATTTTTGTGGCGCAGCTGTCGGAAACGGTTGAGAGGTTAGCGCCCGAGTCAAAAATAAACTCGTCTGTCCTGTCGCCGCACCTCACGGGCGTCATTAGGTGGTTAAACCTGTTGCGGTACGCTTTAAGCTCAGCGTTTTTGTGCAGATGCATTTGCTGCGGCTTCACCGTCGCCAACGTGCCAAACAGCGCCTGTAGATTTTGGTAGGCGGCAATCGTCAAGCTGTCCGATGTGATAGTTAGCAGAATACCATACATTTCGGCTGCCTCCTTGTACAGGTAGCTGTGCACATAGTTGCCGGCTTTTACATTCAATATTTCGGCCACAATAGTGTCATTCAGCCGGCTTTTGTATTTGCTCAGCAGCCGGTCGGCGCTTTTATTGGATTGAAGCCCGTTGCCGAACACCTGCTCACAGTGCATTCGGTAGTAGAGCAGCCTATCCTCCGATAATTTGCTTTGCGCATTTGCCAGCTCCGCGCGTAGCTTGAAAAAGTTTCTGTTCTCCAGCAGTCCGGACAGATAGCTATCCACTACAGGGTCTGTCTTCACCTCCGCACAACCAATAAGGGTTAGCAGGCTTATGCTAAGAATGTGTACAAGTTTTTTCATTGCTTTGTTGTTTTTGTTTTGTTAGCTAATAAAATGGTTTTTATATACAACGTTGCGCCCAGCGCTGCGCCTATTGTGTCTGCAAGCCAATCCCAAACGTTGCAGTTGCGCCCGGGCACAAAGTATTGGTGCACCTCGTCCGTTACGCCGTAAATTGAGGTAATGCAAGCAACCGCTATAAACGTCTGCACGGCGCGCTCCTGCCACCGCGCACGGGAAAACCAAAACGCTACGCCCACAGCAAGCACGGCGTACGCCAGCAAATGCTGCACCTTGTCAACCCCAAACACACCCTTAATGACGGGCAGCGTGCTCTGCGAGGACAAAAACCAGATTGCCCCCGCTACGAGGGGCGCAATGCATTTTGTCAGCATTTTTACATTTACTGAAAATTTTGACATAATACCGCCATAGAATTTGAAACATTCGATGTAATTCTTCACCAGCTTGGTGAAGAATTAAAACATCTTTTTTATCACACTATTGAGAATTTACTTTCCCTAAATTCCGGCAATCTTCGCGATAATCGGCTCCAAGCTTTGGCTGATGATTTCCGAAACGCCGGAGGGGAAAAGGCCGAGCAGCGCAATGAAAATAATCAGCCCCACGGTCGATATTCGCTCGTACCACGTAGCGTCCGGCAGGTTCAGGTGGTGTTCGTCCTGCACCGGCCCGTAGAGGATTTTGCCTACCGTGCGCAGGATGTACACCGCCGTAATCACGATGGAGCAGGTGGCAGCGATGGTCAGCACGCGGTGGAACGTGTCGGCGTGCTGAAAAGAGCCGACAAACACGGTCATCTCCGCCACAAATCCGCTCAGGCCCGGCAGGCCCAGCGACGCCAAGCCCGCAATGACGTAGCACACCGAGGCAAACGGCATGACCCGCATCAGCCCGCCCATCTCGCGGATGTCGCGCGTGTGCGTTCGCCCGTAAATCAGCCCGATGAGGGCAAAGAAGAGCGCCGTCATCAGCCCGTGCGAAAGCATTTGCAGCACGGCGCCGGTCATGGCGGTGCGGTTGAGCATGAGGATGGCAAAGAGCACCAGCCCGCAGTGGCTCACCGACGAGTAGGCGTTGATGTACTTCAGGTCGGTTTGCACCACCGCGCTCAGCGCTCCGTACACCACGCTGATGCCCGTAAGGATGAGGAAAATCCACGACAGCTCCTGCGCCGCCTCCGGCATTAGCCCGATGGCTACGCGAAAGCAGCCGTATCCGCCCAGCTTCATCAGCACGCCGGCGTGCAGCATCGACACGGCGGTAGGCGCGGAGGCGTGGCCGTCCGGCGACCACGTGTGGAAGGGGAACAGCGCCCCAAGCACGCCAAACCCCAAAAAGGTTGCCGGAAAAATCCAGTACTGGTGCGCCATGGGGATATGCTGTCCGGCAAGCTCCAGCATGCTCATGCTCGTAGCCCCCGACGCAAAGTATATGCCCAGAATTCCCACGAGCAGGAACGCCGAGCCGGCCATGAGCATCAGCGTAAGCTTCATTGCCGAGTACTCCTTGCGCCCCGTGCCCCACACGCCAATCAGCAGGTACATGGGGATGAGGGCTACCTCGTAGAAGAGGAACATGGCAAACAGGTCGATGGAAATGAAGAAGCCGAATACGCCGGTGGCCAGCAGGCAGTACCACATAAAGTACTCGCGGGGCATGTTCCACGACGAAAAAACGCCCGTGAACACGATGATTGCCGACAACGCCAGCATCAGCACCGATATCCCGTCAACGCCCACCGTGTAGTGGATGTTGAGCGAGGGGTACCACACTACGTCGGACACCAGCAGCATTTCGTCCGACGAAAGGGCGCGCTGCTGCAGGAACAGCGCCGTAACTATCGCCGTTAGCGCCACCAGCGCTGAGGCGCCCGCCACCATCACAGCGCGTATGTGCGAGGTTTTGCGGCAGGCAAACAGTATTAGCAGCATGGCTAACGGAACGATTACAAAAGCAGATAAAATGTTCAT
>JAITQP010000031.1 GCA_031288885.1 Prevotellaceae bacterium
TTTTCAACTAAAAAAACATTACCTTTGGGCAACCTAAATAAAGCACCTCAGCTATGTTTATTCAACGAAGCGTAAAATTATCCGTGACCTGCGGCGCGCTCCTGCTCTTTGCTGCAGGCGGCAGCCCTGCCCGTTCGGGCGCGTGGGGCGATCAGGGCAACGGAACGTACATTAACCCCATCCTGAACGCCGACTACTCCGACCCCGACGTTATCCGCGTGGGGGAGGATTACTACATGGTTTGCTCCGAGTTCCACTTCATGGGCATGCCCGTGCTGCACTCCAAAGATTTGGTAAGCTGGACAATCGTAGGCAGGGTTTACGACGAGCTCAAGCTGTCGCCGGGCTACGATACCCTCGGTCGCTACGCCGGCGGCAGCTGGGCGCCCTCCCTGCGCTACCACAACGGCAGGTTCCGGATTTACTTTTGCACCCCCCACGAGGGGCTTTTTACGACCGCCGCCGACCGTCCGGAAGGCCCATGGGATACCCTGACGCAGGTGGCGAGCGTTGCCCGCTGGGAAGACCCTTGCCCCTTTTGGGATGAAGACGGGCAAGGCTACTTGGCGCGAAGCCGGCATGGGGCAGGCCCCATATACATCCACAAGCTCAGCGCCGACGGAAAAACGCTGGCGGACGACGGGGTGATTGTCTATACCGGGCCTGTGGCGGAGGGGCCAAAGCTCCACAAGCGCAACGGGTACTACTACATCAGCATCCCCGAAGGGGGCGTATCTACCGGCTGGCAAACGATACTGCGCTCGCGCAACATCTACGGGCCGTACGAAAAAAAGGTCGTGCTTGAGCAGGGCTCCACCGGCGTCAACGGGCCTCACCAAGGCGCATGGGTGGACACGCCCAACGGCGAGTGGTGGTTTGTGCACTTCCAGAGCGTAAACAACGTTGGGCGCGTATGCCACCTGCAGCCCATGCGCTGGAAGGACGGCTGGCCTGCCGTTGGCGTGGACGTGGACATGAACGGCGTAGGCGAGCCGGTATACGTGTGGCGCAAGCCGGACGTAGGTCGCGCGTACCCCATGCAAACACCCCAAACGTCGGACGAGTTCGCTGCGGAGCGGCTCGGCCTCCAGTGGGCGTGGAACCACAACCCGGCGCACGGCGCATGGTCGCTCTCCCGTCGCCCGGGCTGCCTGACCCTAACCGCCTTGCCCGCGCCCTCCTTTCTGAAAGCCAAAAACACCCTGACGCAAAAAATTATGGGAAACAGCGGCGTGGCAACAACCCTGCTGCTGGCAGGCGAAATGGAGGAGGGGCAAAAGGCAGGGCTCTGCCTCATGGGAAAGCAGTATAACCTTATCGGCATGGTAAGGGAGAACGGGAAAAACACCCTGTTTGTAGATATAAACGGCGAGATGCTAAAGGTGCAGGGCAGCTTCAGGCAAGTATTTCTGCGGGTAAGCGTTTCGGCGGAGGAGGGAAGCAACCGCTTTTACTACAGCACGGACAGCAAGACCTACCACCCCATAGGGGAGAAATTTACCGCCAACAGCGGTTTTTGGAAAGGCCCCAAGCTGGGGCTGTTTAGCTACAACGAAAAAGGCAGCGGCGGCAGCGCACACTTTGAGTGGTTTCGCTACGAGCACGATTAGCTCCAACCTCTAAATCATGAAAAAAAACATCATACTAATAGCCGGCGGGCTGCTAACCTCCTCAACCCTCTTTGCAGGGCAATACAGCATTGCCAGCTTTGGGGCAACGCCCGACACAGCCGTTTTGAGCACGCAGGCCATACAAAGCGCCATAGACGCCTGCTCGGCGAGCGGCGGCGGGCAGGTCGTTATCCCTGCCGGGCACTACAAAACGGGGTCAATATTCCTGAAAAGCGGGGTCGATTTGCACCTCGAAAGCGGCGCCGTGCTGTGGGGCAGCAAAAACCTTGCCGACTACGTCAAGGTAAAGCCCGCCTACGTGTCCCTGCGCACGCAGGAGGCAACCATACAGCTGATATACGCCGAAAATGCAGCGCAGGTTTCCATCACCGGGCAGGGCGTCATCGACGGGCAGGGCAGCGGCTTTGCAAAGCTCACGTGGAACGACGAGGGCGTCACCCGCCCGCACCTGCTGCGCTTTGTTACGTGCAGCGGCGTGACCGTGCGGGGCGTGACGCTACGAAGCTCCGGCTGCTGGATGCAGCACTACCTTGCCTGCGAAAACCTGCAGATTAGCGGCGTGCGCGTATTCAACCGCAACAACTACAACAACGATGCGCTCGATATTGACGGTTGCCGCAACGTAACCGTCTCCGACCTCATAGCCGACTCGGACGACGACGGCGTCACCCTGAAGAGCACCTCCCCCAAGCCGTGCGAAAACATCACCATCACCGGCTGCGTGATTAGCAGCCGCTGCAACGCCATAAAGCTGGGGACTGAAACAACCGGAGGGTTTCGGAATATCAACATTTCCGGCTGCGTGGTCAAGCCTTCGGAGGTGGCCGCGCCGGCGTTCTTTGGGCGAGAGGGGGGCATTTCGGCAGTTTCGCTCGAAGTTGTCGATGGCGGGGTGATGGAGGGCGTCTCCGTTTCAAACCTCACGGTTGACGGAACCGAAGCGCCGCTGTTTATCCGCTTGGCAAACAGGGCGCGCCCCTACCGCGAGGGAGCTACGGTTGACCACGTCGGGCAAATTCGCGGGGTGATGATTAGCAACGTACACATAAGAAACGCCGGCAAAACGGGCTGCTCCATAACCGGGCTGCCCCAGCACCCCGTCAGCAACGTTCGCCTGAGCAACATCGTGTACGGGCAGGCGGGTGGAGGAGCTGCGGGCGACGCCGACAGGGAGGTGGAGGAAAAGCCGGAGGAATACCCCGAGGCCACCATGTTCGGCACGCTGCCGGCCTACGGCTTCTACATTCGCCACGCCGCCAACGTTGCCCTTGAGGGCGTGGCGCTAACCGCCGCAACCCCAGACGCCCGCCCTGCGCTGCACCTCGAGGACGTGGAGGGGGCTGTGCTCGGCGGCATACAGCTGCAGGGCGGCGAAAAGGCAAAGGCAAATATCCGCCTGCGGGCAAGCCGGAAAATCATCATCGGCGAGCCGGTGGTGGACGGCAAGCCCGGCGCGATTATAGATAGCGACAGGGCGAGCACGCTTACCGAAAGGTAGCGGCAGGAAACGGAAAGGATGGGTGTAGCTGACCTCCCTACGGGGAATGGCGAAGTTTTCAGCGGAGGTTGCTGCAAAAACCGCGGTAGCGGTTGTTCGCAGACCTACACCGCGCAACGTGTGACTTTTATTTTCTTAATTTTTACATAGATGACATACAAGCAAGAAATCCGTAGGGAAATGAAGTCGCTGCTGTACCGGCTTTCGCCGCCGGAAATTGCGGCAAAATCCGAAGCCATCTGGCGGCAGGTGGAGCAGCTGGAGGCGTTTCGGCGTGCAAGCGTTGTGCTGCTCTACGCCTCGCTCCCCGACGAGGTGCAAACGCAGCACTTTATGCGGCGCCACATCATGCATTTGCGGCTGCTGCTGCCCATCGTGCACGGCAGCACGCTGCTCGTGGGCGACGCCACCGCGCTGAAGCAAAGCGAGCAGCTCGGCATCCTTGAGCCTGTGCAGGCGCTTGCCGAAATCCCCCCAATTGACGTGGCCATCATCCCCGGCGTTGCATTTGACAGGCAAAACAACCGCTTGGGGCGCGGAAAGGGCTACTACGACAGGCTGCTCTCAGCCGTCAGCACGTACAAAATCGGCGTATGCTTCAGCTGCCAGCTGCTGGGGAGCGTCCCGCACAACGATAAGGACGTGAAAATGGACGTGGTGGTTAGTGGTTAATGATTAATGATTAATGATTAATGATTAATGGCGCGAGGCGTGTAACCACTGCACCTGCAGCGCTGCGCGCCCCTGCCCGTCATTCCGACCGGAGCGCGCGCAGCGGAGAACCGGAGCGAAGCGAAGCAACCGGAGCGCTCAGTAACATTCTTTGAGCATTTTTTTACGCGCAGGGGGAACGCTTACGGCGCTCCCCCTCACAGGGGTACCCGCCGCAACGGCTCTTACCGCGTGCTCCGCGGCGGCAGCTGGGGCAACAGCGCGAGCAACAGTCGCGTCGCTTAGCGCGGCAACAGCACGCCCGGCAACAGCAGCAGCAACATCGGCATCCGCCTCGTGTTGCCGTAGCTCCGCGGGTTTTGGTTTGGCCTTAGCTTACAGGAAAGACGGACGTCACAGGTAAACAGGCGGGCTGCCCTGTCCTCCGCGCAGGCGGAGGCGAATAGCGGGGGAGGGGTCTCTCCCCCCCCGAAAAGGTGGCGTTAGTAGCCGCGCGCGAAAGCGCCACCTTTTGTTAATGATTAATGGTTAATGATTAATGATTAATGGCGCGAAGCGTGGCATCTCTGCGCGAACGGCAGGCGTGCGGCGGCGGCGGCATTCCGTAGGAATGCATCGCTCGGTAGAAAATGCGACCACATAAAATCACCTGCATTCCGTTAGGAATGCACCCACCGCATAGCGGGGTAGCCCTGAAAGGGCTTCATCTTCGTAACCGCAGGTCGGCGACCTGCGGATGGACGGCGCACCCCACGCCTCCTGCCTGTAAAGGCAGGACATGGTGGCTTAGCGGTGCGTCCTGTGGTTGCATTCCTACGGAATGCGGGGTTGCCGTGAGGTCACGCTTTCTACCGAGCGATGCATTCCTACGGAATGCGGGCACGCTTTGCGCCACTGCCTCCCCCCCGCGGAGCCGTCATTCCGACCGGAGCGCGCGAGCAACGAGCGCGCGGAGCGGAGGAATCTCCCCGCAAACCGCCGTCGCTCCGGTCGCAATGGCGCGAAGCGTGCACACGGGACGACAGTATGCGAGGAGGTTCCTCGGCTACGCTCGGAATGACGGGCGGTAGTGGGGGGAAAGGGGGCGCGAAGCGTGCACGCGGGACGACAGTATGCGAGGAGGTTCCTCGGCTACGCTCGGAATGACGGGCGGTAGTGGGGGGAAAAGGGGCGCGACGCGTGCAAACCGCCGTCGCCGCACGCTTTGCGCCACTGCCTCCCCCCCGCGGAGCCGTCATTCCGACCGGAGCGCGCGAGGAACGAGCGCGCGGAGCGGAGGAACCTCCCCGCAAACCGCCGTCGCTCCGGTCGCAATGGCGCGAAGCGTGCACACAGGACGACAGTATGCGAGGAGGTTCCTCGGCTACGCTCGGAATGACGGGCGGTAGTGGGGGGAAGAGGGGCGCGAAGCGTGCACACGGGACGACAGTATGCGAGGAGATTCCTCGGCTCCGCTCGGACTGACGGGCGGTAGGGGGGGGAAAAGGGGCGCGAAGCGTGCTGAGCGCAATGCTATATTATAAATCATTATTTGAGAAAAACCATTGGATTTTATGCAACAAATCATTTTAATAATTATTAACAACTAAAAAAAACAAAAACATCATGAAAAGAATAACAACTTCTCTACTTCTCCTGCTGCTGATGGGCGCAGCGGGGGTAACGGGCGCCTACGCGTCGCCCAAGCTGGCGGTATTTGTGGTGGGCATGGCAACTGACGCCGAGGGCGACGCCTTTGCGGCGGGGCTGGGCTACGACCTTACCCGCAGCGGCGCGTACGAGCTGGCAACCAAAACCAACAACACCGCCGTGGCGGAAAAGCTTGCCGCCCTGCGCGACGCGCACACCGCCAGCACGCCGGTGGACACCACCGGCCTCGCGGCGTGGGGTAGGGCTAACGGGATAGGCTATGTGCAGCTGGTGGTGGAGCGTGCCGCAACGATTACAATGGGCACATCAGGGACGGCTGCAGGGGTAGAGCAGGTGGCGCAGCTGGTTGACTGCAGCAACAGCAAGCTCTTGGGGCGCGGCACCTACCATGCAAAGTTCGCCGGTCGTGAGGTATTAATACCAACATGGTTACAGATGGTGGCCGTTACCGGCGGTGTGTTTGAGATGGGGTGCAAGGAAGGCAGGGATAATAAAACCATTACCACGTGCAACAGCAACGAAACGCCGGTTCACTACGTAAGAGTGAGCAACTTTAGCATTGGGAAGTATCCGGTAACGCAGGCGCAGTGGAAGACGGTGATGGGGTGGCTGCCCAGCAGCCTTACCAGCGCTACCCTCTTGGGTGATAATAAGCCCGTGATTTACGTGAGCCACGACGACATAGTGGGCGATACCGGGTTTCTTAAAAAGTTGAACACGCTTACGGGGTTGAACTTCCGCCTACCTACGGAGGCGGAGTGGGAGTATGCGGCGCGTGGGTGCAGCGCGGGGGATTGCGAGAGCTTAGAGTTCAGCGGCAACAACACCATTGGGAATGTGGCGTGGTACTATGATAACCGCCCCGCCAACAGCCCTCAGCCGGTAGGCACAAAAGCCGCCAACAAGTTGGGGATTTACGACATGAGTGGCAACGTTTGGGAGTGGTGCCAAGACTGGTATAACTCCACCTACTACCCCGCAGGTACTACGGCATCTTCTCCACAGGATAACCCTGTGAACACAACTGTAGCCTCTT
>JAITQP010000058.1 GCA_031288885.1 Prevotellaceae bacterium
CGGCGCTGCCGGAGCGCTGCAGCCTGCCCTGCACGTCGAGGAGGCGGTAGGCGTCGTAGCGCGCTGCCGGGTGCTCAGCGGGGAGGGCGGCGGTGCGCCCACCGGCAGCGCGGAGGTGCACCACGCCGCCCGCCGCAACGGGGTTGGGGTAAACCGACGCGGACGCGGCGTTGGGGTCGTCAGGCGCGGCGCGGGGAGTGGAGGGGCAGGTCTCCAGCAGCCAGCCGGTAAGGCCGTCCTGCAGCCGCACGGACATTGTGTTGGTGATGGGTGCGCCGTTCGGGTCGACGTAGTACATCTGCCGCGTGCCGGACGAAGTGGAGAGGTCACCCCAAGCGCCGCTGTTGGCGCGCCACCACGCCCGGGAGAAGTGGTACCCGCCGTTGTGCTTCGGGTTGTTGACGACCATTAGCAGCCGGTCGCCCAGCTGGGTGTGCACTATGCTGTTGAACGGGAATTTTCGCTCCAGCGTGATGGTGTAGATCGCTTTCTTTTCCTTTTTGGTATGCGACGTGCTGAGGATAACCGTGGTGTCTATGCTGAAGGCCGGCTTGAGGCTGTCTAACGTCAGCGTGTCACCCGGGAGGTTGCTGGTGAGGCCGGAGGGCAGCCGGAGGGCTACGCGCAGCGTTTTGGTGGTGTCGTTGCACGCCAGCACGTAGCGGAACGACCGCCGCGCCTCCGCCGTCGTGTCGGTCTCCCCGTGCTGCAGCAGCGTGTCTATTCTGCCGCTGTCGTGTAGCACCGCCACGCTGTCCATCCACGGCTCGTCGCGGTCAAGCTCCCAGCAGGCGTAGAGCGTCATGTCGCCGTCGTCCATGTAGTGCCTGTTGGCGTCCCACAGGAAGGTAAAGACCGAGTCCTTGTACCACCCCTTAAAGTCGTAGTTTTCGCGGTTGGGATGTTTGATGTAGGGCAACTTTTCCCCCGGCTTCACCTCAAGCGGGGGAATAGAGTCGCCGTCGTTGACCACAAAGGTGACGGCGTAGCGGAAAGCGCCATCAGCCCACTTGGCGTACAGCGTGACGTCCTCCGTTACCGGAGTGTCGAAGTCCCACACGTTGGTGCAGGCTTCATCCCTGTACCACCCTTCAAAGGTATACCCCTCTCTGGTGGGGTCTTTGGCGGGTGGCGCCATCGTGCTGCCTTTGCCTATCATTTTGGCGCTGCTGCCCCTCCCGCCGTTGGCGTCGAAAAGAACGAGGCACATGTCGTCGTCATCTATACAGCTGCCGCCCGGCTGGTGGCAGGCCTCGTGGTCGGGGTCGTCTCTGTTGGGGGTGCCGTCGTCGTCGTCGTCTGCGCCGCCGCCACCCTTCTCGTTGTAGCCCGGGTAACTGGGGCAGTTGATGTTGGGGATGCCCTCGCAGTAGCGGAAGTATTCCCACTTTGCCCAAAGCTCTACGCTGCCTGCGCTGCCCTGCGGAATGGAGAGCACGGGGTCGCCGGCAAGCGCCTCGTTGCCGTACCACCCCGCAAAGATGCTGTCGCCCATCAGCGTGGCGGGCTGTAGGTGTATGGTGGGGGTGCTTACGGTAAAGGTATCGGGATTGTTTGCGTGGTTTTTGCCGCCGTTGAGGTGATAGGTAATGGTGTAGAAGGCTGCTTCCCAAACCGCGTAGAGCGGTACCGTCTCACCAGCGGTGGTTGTCAGGGTGCTTACGGGTTGGTTATCGTCGTACTCTTTTGCGCCGCCGGACGTGGTTGACCAGCCCGAAAAGGTGTAGCCCGTACGCGAAAACCCGTTGGGCGTGAGCTCGGTGGGCGTTCCGTAAACGTGCGTAGAGGTCGCCGTGGCGCCGCTACCGCCGTCGCCGTTAGCGTTGTAAGATACGGTGTAGCTAATCCCCGTCCAAACCGCGTAGAGCGGTACCGTTCCGCCGTCGGTGGTTGTCAGGGTGCTTACGGGTTGGTTATCGTCGTACTCCTTTTCGCCGTCGGACGTGGTTGACCAGCCTGCAAAGGTGTAGCCCGCGCGCGAAAACCCGTTGGGCGTGAGCGCAGTGGGTGTTCCGTAAACGTGCGTAGAGCTTGCTGTGGCGCCGGTGCCGCCGTCGCCGTTAGCGTTGTAGGATACGGTGTAGGTGTTGGCCGTCCACACAGCGTAGAGCATGAAGATGCCGTTATCGTTGGGAATCAAGTTTTTGACGGATGCCTCGTCGTTGTACACCATTGCACCGTTGGGCGTGGTAGCCCAGCCCGCAAAGGTGTAGCCCGCGCGTGAAAACCCGTTGCTGGTGAGCTTTTTTTCCGCTTCGTAAACGTGCGCCGAGCTCGCGGTGGTATCATCGCCCGTGGCACCGTTGCCGTGGTAAACAACGGTGTAATTTGTCGCCACAATGCTACCCGTCACCCTGTCGCTGCAAACCGCGTTGGTCAGCGCGTAGGAGCTCTCGGTGGTGCCCGCCAGCGTAACGGTGACCGTCACCGCCTTTCCGCTGCCAACCGCGGCGTCCGCAAAGGTGGCGGTTGCCGTGTAGTCCTGCCCCGACACAAGCGCGTCGTCGGGCAGCAGGCCGCTGAACGCCACGCTGTCCACCACGGCGGCGGTGGTTCCGTCGTAGAACTTGGTTTCAACGCTGCCGCCCACCACGCTAAGCTGCCGCCGGTGGACGGTGGCCACCAGAACAGTGTAGGGGTTGCCGTTGGTGAGCCGGTACTTAGCGGCGGCGCTACCCTTCAGCGCTACAACGATGGTGATTTGCTTGCTCGTGCCCGCGGTGGCGTCGGCAAACTGGGCGCTGCTGATGGTGTAGTCCACGTCGTACGCCAGCGTGTCGCCGGTCGCCAGCCCCGAGAAGCCCAGCACGCGCGACAGCAGCGCGCGCGTGTAGGCGCGCGTGCCGTCGTAGTACGTTTCCAAATCGTAGCCGCTCCACGCGGTGTCGTGCACCGCTATGTCAGCTTGCGCCTGCGCCGCACCGCTGAGCAGCAGCAGACCAATGGAGAGGGTAAGAATTTTTTTCATAATAAAACAATTTAATTCAATGAGGAATTACGCTTCGCGGCATGCACGCCTTGCGTCATTGCGAGCGTAGCGTGCGTGCGGTTGTTGCACGCCTTGCGCCATTAATCATTAACCATTAATCATTAACAAAAACCCGCCCCTACGGTGTTGCCACACGCCTTGCGTAATTCCTAATTCGTAATTCCTAATTCTTCCGGCTCTGTTTTTCCTTTGACATATTCTGTGGCGAGGTTGTGTAGCATCTCTACCTCGGCTCTGTACTTGGGGTCGTGCAGCAAGTTGTTGAGCTCGTGGGGGTCGTTGATGGGGTCGGTGAGGAACGCGCCCGCGCCAAGGCCAAAGAACTCGGCGTATCGCCAGCGCTCGGTGCGGACTACAACGCCCGTTATGCCCTTGCCGTGCTCGTTCCAGACGGTGTAGGCCGGTCTTCCCCACGCCGTGTCGGGGTTGGCGAGGAGGGGGGCGAGGCTTGCGCCCTCCAGCCCCTCCGGCCGGGGCAATCCGCACAGGTCAACCAGCGTGGGGTAAATGTCCAGCAGCTCCACCGTGCGGGCGGAGGCTTTTCCGTTGCCCTGCGCGCGCGGGTCGAAGATGATGAAAGGCACGCGCGCGCCCTGCTCCCACAGCGAGCCCGCCTTAGACCACTTGCCTTTTTCGCCCAGCTGGTAGCCGTGGTCGCTCCAGAACACAATGATGGTGCTGTCGCGCAGCCCCTGCCGCTCGAGCTCGGCAAGCACGCGCCCTACGTTCCAGTCCACGTAGCTCACGCAGGCGAGGTAGGCGCGAAGCATGTCGCGGGCCTCCTCGGGCGAGGCGCTGCGGTTGATGAACAGGTCGGCGTTTTTGGGGCGGATGGCGCCGGCGGGAAATCCCGTGGGCACCATGGGCAGCGAGGCAAAGTCGGGCGGAAGCGGCAGCTTGCCCGCATCGTAAAGGTCAAAGAACTCCTTTGGCGCCACCAGCGGGGAGTGGGGCTTTACAAATCCGCAGGCTATAAAAAACGGTTGCCCCGCCTCCCTGCTGCGCCGGATGTACTCTATTGCCCTGTTTGCCGTTTGGGTATCGCCGTGCTTTTGCGCTTTTTCGCCCTCCAGCGCCTCCCAGCGGTCGGATTGAGAGGCACGGCTCACGTCGAGCGCCGTGGTGCGCGCGTAGTGTGCCCGGACTTCGCTTTCGCTGAGCGGCGATGGCGGCGCAAGGTTCACGGGGTTGCTCCACGTGCGCGGCTCTCCGCCCTCCGTCCACGCCTCGGTGTCGTCAATGCCGCCGTGAAATATCTTGCCGGTGCGCAGCGAGGCGTAGCCGTGCTGCTTGAAGTACTTGGGCAGGCTCACCCAATCGGGGTAGGTTGCGCCGAACCACTCGCGGTTGCCGTACAGCCCGCTCGTGGTGGGTCTTCGTCCGGTGAGGATGGAGGCGCGCGAGGGGCCGCTAAGGGGGTACTGGCAGTAGGCGCGCTCAAACTTCACGCCTTCGGCGGCGAGCTTGTCGAGGTTGGGCGTGCGCGCCAGCTTGCTGCCAAAGGCGGCAACCTCCGCGCGCATGTCGTCGGAGACGAGGAAGAGTACGTTCATGGGGCGCTGCGCCTTGGGCAGCGCGCCGCTCTGCGCAAGGGCGGCGCTCAGCGACATGGAGCCAACCGCTCCAGCCGTAAGAAATCGCATATTCATAATTTTTGCTTTAACTAATTTTATTTAAATTTTGGGGTGTTGATGCAATGAAAAATCCGGTAAATTGTCGTGGTTGCTTTCACATTCCGTTAGGAATGTATCGCTCGGTAGAAAAGCGACCACAGACAAAGCCTGCATTCCGTAGGAATGCAACCAAAGGAGACATTCCTACGGAATGTGGTTTGCCGTCGCGTCCGCGGCCTATGCTGTTCCGTCCCTACGGGACGGCGCAAAGCGTGCGATGACGCGAAGCGTGCAACGAGGCGGTAGTCTGCGAGGAGATTTCTCGCTACGCTCGAAATGACGGCAGAGGGCGGACATCGTTGCAACAACGTCATTCTCAATTCGTAATTCCTAATTCTTAATTCTTAATTCCTAATTCTTAATTCCTAATTCCTAATTCTCAATTCTCCTCCAGCGTTACGGTCATTAGGTTGAGGGCTTTTCCGTTGGTCAGCATGCCCGACTGGATGAGGACACGCTTGCTGTCGCGGCTAACGATGGGGTGCGCGTGGTCTGGCCGCATGCGGTGCCCTGTGGTGAGGAGGATGCGCTCTCCCGTTTGGCGGTTGATGGCGTACACGCTGCCCCTAAAGGTGTCGCCCACAGCCCAGCGTCCGTTGGGCGAGGCGTTGCAGTGCCAAAATCCGCCCTGCGTACCGTTTTCCATGTCCTCCTCCACCTGCCCCAGCAGCTTCATTTGCCGCGTTCGCAGGTTGACGACGGCAATCCCCGTGGGCTTTTCGCGCAGGTAGGGCAGGTGCCCCATGATGTTGAACATTAGCTCGTCGGGGCCTGCCACCGTTTCGTGCGTCACCCACTCGTCGGGCGTTTCCGCGTAAACGGGACGGTTGTTGGAACCGTCGGCGTTCACCGCCCAGATGCGCTGCACGGCGTCGCCGGTGGTTTCGTGGCAGTAGATAATTTCTCCGGGCGTCCACGGGTTTGCCTGCAGGTGCCCCATGCGCAGGTCAACGTCTATCACCTTGTCTATTTTTCCGGTGCGCACGTCGATAGCGCGGATGCCGCTTTTGCCCTTTCCCGCCGCCTCAAAGCGCGCGCGCGCCTCCTCGCGGGTTTCGTTGGGGTTGGTGTTTCGGGCGTCCACCTGCGAGCGGCTGTCGGGTGAGGGCGGTTGCGGCCGCTGCCGCCGCGCCTGCGGCGGCTCCTGCGGCAAAAGGTTTACGCCCATGTACAGGCGCGCTTCGTCGGCGTCGAGCGCCAGCCCGCCCCCGTTCATACCGTCAGGCAGCGTGGCCACTACCCTTTCGTAGGTTTCGGGCGCTTTGACTTCGTCCGCCAAACCGTCCCGTATCAGCAGCCCGATGTTGAGCTCCACCAGCTGCCGCGGCGTGGGCTTTCCGGCGGAGTCGCGCGCCGCAGCGCGCGGAGGTCTCCCGCCGCGCAGGTAGAAGAGCTTCATCTCCCGCCGCGAAAGGTTGGCGCTGCCGGCGTTGACCGTGGGGTCGTCCGTTAGCTGGATGATATCGCCGGTGATTTCGCTCACCACAAACAGCTGCGAGCCGTTGCCGCCGCGCGAGGAGCGAAAGATAATCCACTCGCCGTCGGCAGTCCACGTGTCGTGCGTTTGGTAGGGCTTGGCGTCGCTGTGCGCGGAGGCGGTTAGCACGGTGAGGGTGCGCCCCGTTACGCGGTCAACCATGGTGCGCCTCTCCGACGGGTAGCGCTTGCCCACGCCGGAGGCCGCTGCGCCGCAGGGCAACGCTACGCTGCACGCGGCGGCGGCGCAAAGTGCGATGGCTACGCTCCGCGCAAAGGCGGCTTTTTTGCTTTGCTTTTTCATGCTTTACTCCTCCTCAAAAATAGGTGTTGTTGCCGTTACTTCTTTGCCGTAAAGGTGCAGCGCGCTGTCGTTCTCCTTCAGGTGCGCCTTTTTCAGCAGGTCAATGGTTTCGGCGCCGGCAAGCAGGATAACGCCGTAACCGTGGGCTGCAAATACGTTTACAGGTCGATAGCAGTAGAACGCCGGGTCAAACGCCATTCCCGTGCCCACGCACACGCCCATCACCTGCCCCTGCCCGTTGATTTGCCTCGACAGGGCGTTCCACGCCAGCAGCACGCGCGGCGCGTAGGCCTTAGCGTCTACCCACCCGTTGTTGATGGCGCGGGCAATGGCGTAAACGTAGATGGCCGTTGCGGAGGTCTCCAAGTAGGAGTCGTTGCAGTCCAGCAGCTGGCGCCACAGGCCTTCGCCCGACTGCAAGGCGGCTATTCCCCTGATGTGCCTCTTTAGCAGCGTCATCACCTCGCCGTATCCCTCGTGGGTTGGGGGGATTGCCTCCAGCGCCTCCACGAGCGTCATCACCGCCCAGCCGTTGGCGCGCGCCCAGAAGAACGCGGGGTGCTCCTCCATGCCCTCCACCCAGCCGTGCATAAACAGACCTTTTTCGGGGACAAACATTCGCGCGGCAAACTGCCGTATTTGCCTCACCGCCTCGTCGTAGTACTTGGCGTCGCCGGTGTAGCGTCCCATCCACGCAATGGCGGGGATGGACATGAACATATCGTCGAGCCAGAGCGTGTGGCGGTGGGGTCGGTTGCGCGCCAGCGTGCCGTCGGACAGGCGGAGCTGGCCGTCCATAATCCAGCTCATGTAGCTGCGAATAATATCGCCGTAGTCGGGCGCGCCGGGCAGCATCGACGCCTTGATAAAGGCGGCGCACATAGCCCCTGCGTCATCCAAGGCTTTGTGGGCAAGGAGCGGGCGCAGCTGCGGCTCGCTGACGCCGGTTTGCTGTAGCCGCCTGCGGAAGTGGGGCGCTACCTCCTGCAAAAAGCTGAGCCGCCGGATGGCGTAGGCCGCGTATCGCTCGTCGCCGGTGGCCTCCGCGGCGCGCAGCATCCCCGCGTAGGTAACGCCCCACTCGTAGCTCGTAAGGCGAAATGCCCCGCGCTGCAGGCACGAGTGGTCGTCAATATCCTGCAACGCCACCGGCCTGCCGGTGCGCGCGTCTACCACCTGCGTGGGGGTTTCCCGCTCCACGAACGCCAGCACCCTGCCCAGCGCCTCGCTGATGGAGTCCGGCGAGGGCGCGCCGTAGGGGGTTCGGTAGGCGGGTTGGAGCAAATGCAGGGGCGAGCTTGCGTCTGTGGCAACGTCCGCCTGCCGGCAACCGGCAAGCGCCAAAAGGCTACACGCCAGCATGATTTTTTGAATTTTCATCGCTTTATATTTTTTACGTTAGTAAGGATTATTTTCCTATATACCTCGCCAAATGCGGCGGCTGGTTGTAGGCTACGTTCTGAGCGGCTACGCCCAAGCGGTACAGCGGGTCGTGCATGAGGGTAACCATGCGATGCCCGGTGGGGATGGTGGTGGTAAAAATCATCAGCTGGCCGGGGTCGCTGCCGTTGTAGAGGATAACCTCCTCGCGCCAGTCGCCAAAGATGTCTGCGCTCAGGCAGGGGTTTTGCTTTGTACCGTTGATGGAGCGCGCCCCAAAATCGGCAAAGGTGGCGAGGCGTAGGGCTCGAGCGCCGTCCCACTTGTCGAGCTTAACGCCGTCCAGCAGCTCGTCCTGCAGGTCGCCGTCCCAGTATATTCGGAAGTTGACCGACGGTTTTTTGGTGGCGATAACCTCCCCCTTGATGCTGTAGACGCTGTCGCTTGCCGAGCTCCAGAATTCAAACCCGCGGTATCGCGGGTCGATATCGGCCGCCAAGCCTCTGCCCACGTCCACGCTGGTGGGTCTCCCAAAGAGGCGTTCGCCCGTTCGGGCGTCCCTGAGCTCCACTCCGGCGGGGCTCGGCTTCGTTTCGTGAACGTCAAAGAGCTCCAAGCCCGGGCGGTCGGGGTCGAGGTCGGAGAGGTGGTGGGCGTCGCCGTGCCCCAAGCCGGTGGAGTAGAGCAGCGTTCCGTCGTGGTCTATGCAGGCGCCGCCGTAGGTGATTTCGTCAAAGCCGTCGCCGTCCACATCGCCCGGGGCAATGCTGTGGTTTCCCTGCCCGTAGGCGGTGTTTTTGGCATCCCGCGTGGAGCCCGAATCGTACACCCAGCGCTCCCTGAGGGTTTTTCCGTCAAAATCGTACGCCGCGAGCACGGCGCGGGTGTAGTATCCGCGGCACATGACCACCGAGGGGTGCACGCCGTCGAGGTAGGCAATGCAGGCAAGGAAGCGATCAACGCGGTTGCCTTTGTCGTCGCCCCACACCTCGCGCATGTTGTCGCCGCGCGGCGGGTTGTAGGGGATGGTGGTCAGCTCGGCCCCCGTAGCGCCGCTAAACACGGTGAGGTACTCGGGGCCCGACAGGATGAAGCCCGCCTCGTTGCGGTAGTCGGCGTTGGGGTCGTCGCCGCCGAGTATGACGTTTTTTCCCTGCCCGTCCTTTGTTCCCGGCGCAGTTTTGCAGACCAGCTCTGCCTTTCCGTCGCCGTCCAAGTCGTACACCATGAATTGGGTGTAGTGCGCGCCCGCCCGGATGTTTACGCCCAAGTCAACTCTCCAGAGGTGGGTACCGTTGAGCTTGTAGGCGTCCAGCAGCACGGGGTCGGTGGCGCCCGGGTGGGCGTTGTCCCGCGCGCGGGCGTTCCACTTCACAATAATTTCATACGCGCCGTCGCCGTCAAGGTCGCCCACGCTGCAATCGTTTGGGAGATACCCGCTGAAGCGTCCGCGCCCGGCCCCCTGCTCCCAGCGCTGCAGCACGTCCACCGCCGCTGTATCCAGCAGCGGGCGGTTGAGCTGCAGCGTCATGTAGGGTTTTTCCCACGGGGAAACCGGCTGCGAGGCCGGCAGCCCGTCAGCGAGGGGTTTCACCACGTACGTATCCGCGAGCGTGCCGGAAGCGTCCGTCCAGCAGGTTGCGCCCGTCAGGGGTTGCCCGCTTACTTTTTCCCCATTTCGGTAAACGTCAAAGGGCGTTTGCGGGTCGTCGTCGCCCAGCAGCCGCCAGCTGAGGAACACGCCGCTGTCGCACTTAACGGCAACCAACCCTCTGTCGAGCGCCTCCATCCGGCGAGGGTTTTCACCACAAAATACGCGTGGCGCAAGCGCGCTCAGGGCAACGCAAAAGGTCGCAGCCGTAAAAATTCGTTTCATTTTCATTTCCTTTTTATTTATTGGTTAATAATTCCCTTCTCCTCCACCTCCACCTCCAGCCTGATGTAATCGTATGCTATTCCGTTGTTGAGCATGCAGGGGTTGATAGCGCTACCTCTGCGGCGGGGCTGGCGCAGCGGCAGGCGCTCCAAGGTGGCGCTTCATCCAGCCCACGGCGCTGTCCTGCGTAGCATCCGTCAGGCGTCCGTAGTCGTCCGGCTCCAGCAGGGCAACGTTTTTGGTGGCGCCGGCAAGCGCGTACACCTCCTGCGCCCGCCTCACAGCCGCCCGCACTTCGGCGGGGTCGGCGTCGCGGTCACGCTGTGGCTGCACCACCAGCACGGGGCGGGGCGCAATGAGCGCCAGCAGCTCGTCGTAGTCGTAGGGCAGCCGCGGCTCGCTGCCGGCAAACAGCCCCAGCCTTGGGATTAAGCCGTAGAGGTGGCTGTAGCGCGTCATGCCGCTCATGCCCGCCTGCGCCACGTCGGTGCGCATGGGCGTAAAGCCCGCAATGGTCACCACGCAGGATATCCGCTCGTCGAGCGCAGCAGCGTACAAGCCCAGCGCGCCGCCCATCGCGAAGCCGTAAACCCCCACCTGCGCCGCATCCACCAGCGTGTCGCGCTGCAGGGCGGAGACCGCTTCGCGCAGGTCTTCCACCATCTTCCCCATGCGCGACCAGCGCGGAAATCGGTCGTAGAACGGGGCGACCTCGCTCCAGCGCGTCCCAAAGCCCGACTGGTCGTAGGCCAGCACGGCGTAGCCCGCTTTCGTCAGCGCAAGGATGGGGTGCAGGTCGCGCCGGTAGACCCACATGTAGCCCAGCGGGTAGTGAAAGCCGTGCAGCCAAACCACCGTCGGCAGCTTTTTGCCCGCCGGCGTGCCAACGGGGTAGAACAGGTCGCCCACCACGTCGCCAAAGCGGATGCGGCGCGAGGCCACCGCGCTCCGCTCCGGCTCGCGCCAGCCATACGACGCACCCCCCGTTGCAATCACCCACGCGGGCACGTCGGGCGCCAGCTGCCCCGGGTTGCCAACGTTGCCCTTTGCCACCTCCGTAACCCCCGGCAGCGGGCGCACCCCGCGCATGAAAGGCAGGGGCTCCTGCGCCAGCGTCGGGGGAGCGTCGCCCAGCATCCACCGCACGGCGCCGCGCAGCGCCAAGGCCTTTGCCATCCACTCCGCCTGCGAGGTCGCCAGCGGGAGCGAAGCGTCGCAGAGCGGATAGCGGTTGAGGTCAACTTTTTCGCCGGAGGCGGAAAGCCAGCGGCTGTAATCCCACGGGAAAACGAAGCGGTTGCCCCACGCTTTGGACGTTCGCCCAAAGCGCCCGTCGAGGAAGTCGAAGCTGGCCTCCACGTCGTTGCTGCCGTGAAATCCGGGCACCGCCAGCAGCCCTATTTGCTCCGGCTGCCCCAGCCGCTCGTAAACCTTTTTGGCGGAGAGGCAAGCCTGCTCCATAGCCCACCCGTTGGCCACCTGATCGTTGTAGCCCCACTCCAGCAGCGCCGCGCGGGGCGCTACGAGCGCCAAGAGCAGGTTGGCGTCCACCGGCAGCCGGTCTTCGCGCCCCGAAAAGTAGCGCAGGCGCGGTGAAAACCACGTGGGGAACGACCGGGTGGTGGTTTCTATGCCCTCTCCGCCGCCGCGCTCTCCGGCAAACCGCCACGGCACCACGCCGCCCACGCCGGTGCTCCCCGCCACCACCGCGGCGATGCGCTCATCAAACGCCGCCGCCATGAGCGCCATCTTGCCGTCGCGCGAGTAGCCGTTGATGGCGATGCGCTCCGCGTCCACCTGCGGCAGCGTGAGCAGGTAGTCGACGACCAGCTGCGCCAGCCACGCGCGGCGGGGCAGGGTGGCAAAATCGTAGTCGGGGTACAGGTCTTTGAGCGGCGCGGCGTCGTCCATAAAGTCGTTGCCTGCGTAGCCCGCGTGCAGGTACCCTCGCCGGAGGGCTGCTGCGCCCCACCCCGCCAAGCTGGGGCTCACCATCACCGGGAACCGCTCGCCCGCCTCCCCCTCGGGGATAACCAGCCTGATGCGCACCGACCCCTTGCCGCGCGGAGCATCAAACTCCACCCGCACGTGGCGCACCACGTGGCGGTCGCCCTGCGCCTCATCCAGCGTCGCCACGCCGCTGATGCGCGGCTTGGGCGGGAAAACTCCGGTAACATACCGCTCAAACAGCTGCTTAATTTCGCTACGCCGCCTTGCCCAATCCTCGGGGGCGCTCCCAACGGGGCTTCCGTCAAGGAAGCGCAGCGGGTCGGGCAGCAGGTTTGACTTGGGCAGCCGGCTGAAATCGGGGGGAAGCTCTCCCGTTTTTGCCTGCCACGCCGTCCACTCCGGCGCCTCCGGAAGGGATGTTTGCATCCACCTCAGGTAGCTGAGGGGCGACGACGGCTCGCTGAGCCGGTCAGCCTGCCCGCTTGCCCACGCAGGCAGCAGGGCAACGGCAAAACAAAGGTTGAATATACGCTTCATAGCTTCATCTGATTTAACTATTAGCTCCTCAATTCCCGTCCGGCTTTTCCACCTCCGCAAACGGGCTCAGGGGCAGCGAAAATTGCCCCACATCATCCGGCTGCAGGGGGTTAAACGGTGCGTAGTCCGGGCGCAGGAATTGCAGAATATCCGTCAGCCCGTTTTCGCGCATTCCCTCCACCACGCACTTGGCAATTTCGTAGCCTCCGTAGGCGCTGAAGTGGGTGTTATCCGCCAGCGCCTTAACCTGCCCGGGGAAAGTTCCCGCCGGGTAGTGCACAAACGCCTTCACCGAAAGGTCGCGCCCCCACGCCTCGTAGAGCGTTGCGCTCATTGCATGGAGGTCAATCAGCGGGACGTTTTCGTCGGCGGCGAGCTTGCGGACAGCGGCGGGGTAGTCGCCGTGGGAGTTGACAATCCTGCCGCTTTCGTCAAAGGTGCGCCGGTGCATGGGCGTTAGCAGCACCGGCTTCATGCCGCGCCTGCGGGCTTCGGTCACGAACGTGCGCAGGCTTTGGGTGTACGACAGCCACGCGCCCTTGCCCTCGCCCTTTTGCTTCTGGTCGTTGTGCCCAAACTCCACAAAAATGTAGTCGCCCGCCTTGGCCTGCGTGAGGAGCTTCTCCAGCCGACCGGCGGCGATAAAGGTGTTGCCCGCCTCGCCCGATTCGGCGTAGTTGGCAAACGAAACGCCCGCGCGGAAAAAGCGCGGTATCATCTGCCCCCAGCCGCACCACGGCTCGTTGTCCTGATCCACCACGGTGGAGTTGCCGCAGAGGAAGACCGTCAGCGGCTTTTCCGCGCGGCGGATGCGCACGCTCCGCACGCCCGGGTGCACGCCGTTGAGCTCCAGCGTGAGCTTGTCGTCCCAGTTCAGCTTGCGCACCTCGCGCGGCTTGATGCGCACCTCCCTCCCCTCGCCTATGCGCGTGTTGCGGAGGTTGACGGTGAACGACTGCTCGCTGTACTCCCCCTTTCGGGTTCTAACTTTTTCGAGGAGCAGCCGCCTCGACTCCCCCCGAACGGTAATCTCCGCCTCGTGGTCGGGGTTGCCCACAAGGAGCGTCACGTCGTAATCGCCCTCCGGCAAGTCCACCGAAAAGAAAAACGCCCTGTCGGCAATACACGCGCCGGCGGCATCCACCGGGGGCTCCGTCAGGTCAAAGCCGTAGCCTGCGCCGCTGGCGTAGAGGCTGGAGGCGGAAACGCGAATGCCCTCCGCCGCGCCACTCCCAAACGCGTACGTCCGGTCAATCCGCTCGCCCTCCGGCATGGCCGCAAGCGTAAGCACCGCCGCGCAAAAACCCAAAATAGCAATGGAAGATTTCATTTTTAATGATTAATGATTAATGATTAATGGTTAATGGTTAATGATTGACAATTTGTTACTAACCCTTAATGGCTAATTCTTAATTCCTAATTCCTAATTCTTAATTCCTAATTCCTCATACACTTCCGCCTCCACAATGCGCAGCTGTCCCTTTTGGTTGGCGGCGTTGGGGTCTTTAAAGAGGTCGAGCTCACCGGCGGACTTGGCGGCAACCTCCACTATCCCCCCAAAAGCGTCCCTGTCCTCGCTCTGACCGATAAGCCTTACGGTAACAAACCGCCCCTTGGTGGGGCTTAGCGGAATGGAGACGTAGCCCAGCGATTTGGGGGTTTCTCCCTCAAATACCTTTGCGTCGTCCACAAAAATCTGCACGGGATAGGAGCGCATCCGCCAGCCGGTGAGCTTGAGCTCCACCTCGTTCACGGTGGCGTCGCGCGCCAGCTCGTACTTTATCCAGCCCGTGGCGAGCCGCCCATCGTTGCTCCACTCCGAGAGCTCGTTGTCGTCAAAGCTTTTGCCCACGCCGGCCTCGTTGCTGCCCGCCGTTGCCCCCACAATCTCCACCGCGCGGCGCTTGACGGTGAACGAGGCGCCCTGCGGCGTTTCGCCGCGCGAAAGGTTGGAGGGCAAATAGTCGCCCGTGATGTAGGCGGACAAGCCGTCCCTTTCGGGGAATTTTTTGGAGGAAAACTCCAGCGTGGCGGGCGGCGGCGAAAAGCTCTCCGACCCCACAACGGTTGCAACCAGCTTAACTTTTCCCGCCTTTTTGGTAGAGCGAATGAGCACCCGGTTTACGCCGCACTCCACCGGCAGCGTTTTTTCCAGCACGTAGTTACCCTCCCTGCGCCCGTGCGCTATGCCGCCGCGCCACTCGCCTTCGCCCTGCAGGTCAAAGGCAACCATTGAGTTGTCCAGCGGGCAGCGGCGCCCCTCACCGTCCACCACCTCCACCTCCACCAGCGCCAAATCCGCGCCGTCGGCCTTAAAGCCGTCGGGGGCGGTCATGAGCTTGAGCGCAAGGCGGGCGGGCGCGCCGGTGGTTTCCTTTTTGGTGGTACTCAAAATGCGTCCGCTTTCGTCGTAGCTCACCGCCTCCACAGCGCCCGCCTCCCACTTCACCTGAGGAAAGGTGAACAAAAAGCCGGCGCTCCGCTCGCCAAAGCCCTGCGATTTGCCGTTGACAAGCAGCTCCACCTTTTCGCCCGTGGCGACCACCATCACGTCTTTCCTGAAGTCCCCTTCGGGGGATTTGGGCGCGCCTGCGTAGCTCCAGTGCCCGCAAATGTACGCCCCGTGCTCCTCCACGTCCACCCAGCCGTTCCACATGACTTGGTGGGCGTAGAATGCGTCCTTTGGGACGCGCATGGCGTCCACCACGCCGCTTCGGCGGTAGTTCTCCTGCCCGCGCCAGTGGGAGTTTGCCTCGTGGAAGTGAATTTTGAGCCCGCCGCTGCTCACCCGCGTTCCCGTGCCGGGGCGCACGCGGTAGTAATCCCACCAGCGGGTTATCAGCTCCTTGAAGAAGGAGTCCTGATTGCGGTTGTAGGGTCGGGCGTCCGCGTTGGGCTGCGGGGCGTTGGTGACCGTTGAGCGAAAATACTTGGAGCCCTCGCCGTCCTTGTGGTACGGGTAGGAGTACTCGTCCCAGTACCAGCGCAGGGCTTCGTCGCGGCAGTACTCGGTGGCAAACATCGGGATGTGGGCGCTTTTGTTGATGTAGAGCATTTCGCCGCCCCACTCGGCCACCTTGCTGTCGAGCATTTCGCGCGAGCCGATGGCGCGCCCGCCGTAGGGGTCGTAGCGGTCGCGCAGGGTCTTCAGCTCCGCCATGTGCTCTTCGCTGATGACCTCGTTGCCGCCCTCGTAGAAGATGACGCTCGGGTTGTTGCGGTTGTAGATGATGGCGTCGCGCATGAGCATCACGCGGTGCTCCCAGCGGCGACCGGTAACGTCCTTTTCGGAGTCGCCGGCGGGCAGGAGCTGCAGTAGGCCTACGCGGTCGCAGCTCTCCACGTCCTGCTTCCACGGCGTTACGTGCATCCAGCGCACGGTGTTTCCGCCCGACTCCACCATCAACCGGTTGGAGTAGTCGCTCAGCCACGCCGGCGCCGGCTGACCTGTGGCCGGCCACTCGTTGGTGCTGCGCTCGGCGTAGCCTTTGATTTGCAGCACGCGGTCGTTGAGCCAAAACATTCCGTTGGCAAATCGGGTTTTGCGAAAGCCGGTGCGGGTTTTCAGCACATCCGTCCGCACGCCGTTCACGCTGAGCGACGTATATACGCTATACAGGTAGCCGTAGCCCCAGCTCCAGAAGTGCAGGTTTTCTACGCGGTCGCCAACGCTCACGGTCAGCGTTTCGCCCGCCTTTATCCTCACCGGCTGACCGGATATCGTTTTCACGGTGTTGCCCTCCATATCCTCAATAACCGCCTCCAGCGAAAAAGTTTTTTCGTCGGGAAATTCGTTCCGCACCTCCGCCTCGGCGTAAATCGCGGCAGCTTTTTTTGTAACGTCAACTTCGCGGGCGTAGATGTAGGTTCCGGTGGTTTGCAGGTTGCTGTAGAGCGGCAGGGTTTGGTACAGGCGCGGCGTTACGTGCAGGTAGACATTCTTGGGGATGCCGCCGTAGTTGGCGTAGAAGTTGCGGTCGTTCCACTGGTAGGTTGAGCCGCTGCTGTGCTCGCGGTAGCGCCACGAGTTGTCGATGCGCGCCGCCAGCACGTTGCTGCCCGCGTAGGAGACAGCGTCGGTAACGTCAAAGCCGAACGCCATCACGCCGTTTTCGTGCCACCCGATGGATTTTCCGTTCAGAAAAAACTCGCCGCCAAAGCGGATACCCTCAAGCTCGAGGAAAATCTTTTGACCTTTGGCCGATTTCGGCAGCCGGAAATGCTTGCGATACCACACAATCGTGTCGGTATGCTCCGCAATGCTGACGCGGAAAGCCTCATCCTCGTTAAAGGCTCGGGGCAGGGTGACGTTTTTCCAGCCGCTGTCGTCAAACTTGGGCTGCTCTGCGCCCTGCAGGTCGCCCACGCAGAGCTTCCAGCCAGCGTTGAAGCTGTAGCGCACGCGCTCCTCCGCCCAAAGCGAAATGCCCGTAAGCAGGGCAATAGATAACAAAAGAAACCTCATAAATAATGATTAATGGTTAATGATTAATGGTTAATTCCTAATTCCTAATTCTTACTTCCCTGCGGGAATTAAGTAGTGTTTTCGTTCGGGGTTAAACTCCAGCATGAGCTGGTCTATGAGCATTTCCTCGTCGAGCGCATATATGCGTATGACGTGCTCGCCGGGGCGGTCAATGCCGGTTTCGCTCACGGTGAGCGACTGGTTGCGCAGCACGTTCTCCGCCCATTTTTTTGTCAGGAAGTCCGCGCGCGCGGAGACGATAATCGGCTCTTGCCGGTCTATGACCACGGCGTAGCGCATATCTCCCCCGCCCAGCGGGTGCATGGGGATAACGCCTACCTTCACCTGCGCCTTGCCGCTGCTGGCGGTGGAGATTTTGTACTCCAAGTGAGGGTGCATGGGGTTTACCTCCTTTGCCGGAGGCAGGCGCACGGCGCTACCGCTGTGCCCCAAGCCCTCTATCACCTCCAGCCGGACGTTGTTGGTGTAGCCGGAGGCGTTGAGGGCTACCATCCGGTCGCGCTCGGCGTAGCGGTCGGTGGGGGCGGCGCGCTGAGGCGGCGCGGCGCGCTCAACCCCAACAGGCGGGCAAGCCTCCGGCGCCAAGTACTCCGCCGGAATGTCGGGCAGCGCTGGCGGCTGAAACACCGGCAGGTCGCGCGGCTTCATGTCCATCATCAGCTCCCACTTGCCGCCGAGCAGGTCTTTGTTGTAGGCGTAGTCGAGCGCGGCAATTTCGTTGTAGGCGGCGGTAGCCCTGCGCGCGTAATGCCCCGCAAGCGGCAGGTTGCCCTGCGCGGCGTGCAGGCGCGACTTCTGGGCGTAGAGCGTCTTGCTGTTCATCGCGGCGCTTGCGCACACGGGGTAGTGCACCAGCTGGAAGTACGCCGCACGGAGGCGGGGCGGTATGCCATGCTCGTACAGCTGCTTTGAGCGGCGGGCAGCGTCGTTGTAGTCGCGTATCCGGCGCGCTACCTCATCGCCAAAGTGGTAGGGCGAAAATTCCGTGTCGTCCACGGGCGTCAGCCCGCCTCTGGTTTTGACCGAATTATCCTCTACCCTACTCCAGCCCATGTGCTCGGGCTTGCGGTGACCCGCCAGCCGGTAGTACTCCTTCAGAATGGCGACAATGCTGTCCGAAGCCGCGTTGCCAAAAACGGCGGCTACCCAGCCTTGCAGGTGAGCGTAAATGCCGCTTCCGGAGAAAGCCTCCACGCTCCACGCCATATCGAGGAAAAACTCCGTGAGGTACTCGGCGGGTTTAATGTCGCCCACGTTGAGCACCCACAGGCGGCGCGCGCCGTTGTCCCACGCGCGCTTCATCTCGGCGTAAATGAGCCCGGGCTGCGTGGAGGCCAGCCAGAGGTAGTCGTGCGGCTTTCCCCAGTACGACACGTGGTAGTAAACCCCCGCTCCGCCGGCGCGCTGTTGCTCCGCCGGCGTACTCAGGCGGGTGATGTGCCCGTGGTTGTCGTCGCACCACACGAGGGTAACGTCGTCGGGCAGGCGCAGGCCGTTGTCGTAGGCTTTCAGCACCTCCTTGTAGGGGATAAATACCTGCGGAACGGCGGTAACGGGGGCGCTGAGGTTGCCGGCGAGCAGCCCGCGCTGCGCCTCAACCACCTGCTGCAGCGTTCGCGTTTCCTCGTCAACGCTGCCCACGCCCTGCATCCGCCCGTCGTGAACGCCGCGCATCCCAAGCGTGTAGATGTTTTCGGTGGCGGAGGTCTCCTTCAGCCGCTCCGCCCAGTACGAAAGCACGCGCTCGCGGTTGGAGACGAAGCTGTACGGCCCATACCTGCGCGCGTCCCACTCGCCCGCGCTGTTGCGCATCAGCGGCTCGCAGTGCGAAGTTCCGAGCACAACGCCGTACTTGGCGGCAACGTCCCTGTTGCCTTCGGTGAAGTAGAACGGCACGGTGCACTCGTGCATGGCCGGCCACAGGGTATTTGCCCGCAGGCGCAGGAGGAGCTCGCAGATTTTGGCGTAGGTTTTTGCCCCCACCTGCCCCTTTACCGGCGCAGGCTCAAACGTCCGCGAGCTCCACGGCGTCAAGCCCCAGTCCTCGTCGTTGATGAACACGCCGCGGTACTGCACCGACGGGGCATGCACCTTGCCGTCGAGGGTCAGGCGGACGAGGCTTTTCTTTTCCGGCGCGACGTCTGCCCACCACACCCACGGCGTTACCCCCATGCGGCGGGAAAGCTCCAGCACGCCGTACGCCGCGCCGCGCGGGTCGCTCCCAATGACAAACAGCAGCCGACGCCCGTTGACCTCGGCAGCGCGCAGCTGAAAAGCCTCCCAGCGCCCCTGCAGCGCCGTCCAGCCAACGCCGTAGTCCGCCAGCAGCGCCCGCAGCGCAGGCTCGCGCGCGGGGATACCGATAACCACCGTGCGGCGGGCTACGCTATCGGTGGGCGCAAACGGCGTTTTGCACACCAGCTTGGCGTCCTCCATCAGCATGCCGATAGCCGTCTCCACCACCGGCTCGCCTCCCTTATAGTAAAGGTGCGCGCCAACGTCGTCAGCGATTAGGTCAAACTCCTGCGCCTCAACAACGGGCAGCCATAGCAACGTGGCTATAATATGTAGGAGCAACTTTCTCAACTATGATTAATGTAATGATTAATCTTAATTCCTAATTCCTAATTCCTAATTTCCTCTCCGTTCACCCTCACGTTTTTGAGCGTGAAGTTGCTCACGTAGCCGGCTTGAACTTCCGGCTTTTTGGTTGCGGTGATGTTCAGGTTTTCGAACGTGAAGTCCGAGAGCACGTACTGCTCCGACTGCGCAACGTTGAAAAACGTGCTGCAGTCAAGGCTGATGTTGCGCATGGTGATGCGGCTTGCGTAGGAGAGGAGCGGCCCCGTGTGCCCCTTGAGGTCGAAGAACTGCGTCCAAGGGTTTACGTCGATAAAGGAGCCGGCGTTGCCGGTGACGCCCTCCACGAGGATGTTCCCGTAGCGCTGGGGCGTGTCGGGGCGCATTTTCAGGCGGAGCAGCCGCCCCACCTTATCCACCGTAGAGCGGCGGAAGATGATGTTTTGGCTGAGGATGGACTCGCTGCCGCAGGTCAGCGCGCTGTGGCAAAACCCAAACCGGCAGTCCTCGATGATGATGTTTCGGTTTGCGCCGTTGTTGGCGTCCTTGTCCGCCTCCGGCCCCTTGCCGCCCTTTAGCGCAATGGCGTCGTCGTTTACCGACATGTAGCACCCCTTGATGTGGACGTTGGTGCAGGCGTCCACGTCCACGGCGTCGGTGCTGGGCGCCTTTACCGGCGCGGCCGGCGAGTAGATGTGGAGGTTGAGCAGCCGCACGTTTTCGCACCTGTAGAGGTGCGTTGTCCAAAAGGGAGAGTTGATGAGGGTTACGCCCGACAGCTGCACGTCGCGGCTGTTGGAGATGTACACCAAGCGAGGGCGCAGCTCGTCCATGTTGGTGCAGCCGGGGTTTACCTGACGGCGCAGCCAAAAGGACTTCCAGTAGCGCAGCCCGTTTCCGTTGAGAACGCCCCGGCCCGAAAGGGTAAACCCGTCCACGCTGTCGGCGTTGACCAGCGCGGCAAAGTACTTCAGCGTTTGCCCCTCCATGCGGGTCGTAACCACGGCAAAGTGGCTCACGTCGTCGCTTCCCTTGAGCGTTGCGCCCGCCTCCAAGTGCAGGTGCGTTTTGGGCTTGAAGAAGAGCGAGCCGCTGAGAAACGTTCCGCTCGGCACCACCACCACGCCTCCGCCCGCGCGGTGCGCCTCATCAATAACGGCCTGTATCCTCTCCGTCTGAACAGCGGTGCTGTCGCGCGCCACGCCGTAGTCGGTGAGGCGAAAATGCTTGCCCAGCGCGCCAACGTTCACCGCCTCGCTGTTGCCAAACCACCCGGGGACGGGCGTCCCGTCGGGAAATACGTCCTGCGCCGATGCGCTCGCGCCAAATGCCGCCGCAAAAAGCAGCGTAAAGTAAGTTGTTTTCATGCTCTATACTCCGTTTGTGTGTTAAAAATTAGCGTAATGTGAATGGGTAAAAGTAGCCCTTTTTACCGGATAAGCTTATCTACAAAATGATTTAAATGCTATACTTTTTGACATGATTTCAGCATTTTTGCTGGCAAAGCAAAGACCACCCGCCGTGAAGCGGATGGTCTTGCCTTTTCAACCTTACCTAAAGGTCGTTTTTACTTTTATTCAACCTCGTCCTGCAATCCGTAAGCATACACTTCACCCAGATTAGTGTAGGTAGATCTGTAGCTTTCTGTAATCTCTACCTTAAAGTAGCGACCTTTCTTCTGAACGTCGACGGCGAATATATGACGATCGGTTGACTTGTGGAGGTTGTCGAAAACCCCTACTTGCTCCCAATTTTCTCCATCCGAGCTTACATAGAATTTGCCTGCCTTTGTATCCATATAGTCGGGATTATTGTTTCTCTGACACAGGGCAAAGTGAGTGAACGTATATTCGCCTTTGGTATCGAAAGTCAGCACATGCGGTAAGCCAACAACAGCGCCTTGCCAGTCCCACGCTGACTGCCATTCAGTATTGGTATTGCCATCCAATAGATTTGCAGCGGTGTTGCCTCCATCAACAGTATTGGCCTCCGCCGTCCATTCGCTACGGCCTATCTCCTGAGCTAAAATACGGATAGCCAGCGGGTAGACGCCCTTAGTGGAGGATACTGCAAACTGAGACGGGTTTTTGATACGGATAGGCAGCATGTAGCTGCCCAGCTCGAGCTTATCTCCGGCTATGGTGGCGGTGAGCTGAGTGGTTGTGGTACCGCTGCTCAGCGTCATCGTGTCCGGCAGGGTATAGGTTTCCACAGGCAAGAGCTGGAACTGTGTGCCATTTGCATTTTCAGCGTTATACGTAGCAACATAGCTGGCATCGACTTCGATTTTCCACCCTAAATTCCACTTATTACTGATGTCGAGAACGATTGAAATATTTTCTGTAATTGTAGAAACTTCTCCGTAGTTATAATCTTTCCGGTTTACAGCTACGTCCACAAAACCAATTGTAGGCGTAACAACATCCACTATTTGCAGAAATACTTCATTTTTATCGGCGCTGATGGAGTCCGTTTTGCTGGTAACACGCAACGGCAACACCCACTTGGCTTCCGTATCGGAGGCCAGAGTGGTTTTTAGCTGTTGCGGCTTCAGGGAGATGCCGGCTATTTTGTAGCGCTCGGCAGCGGAGAAGTTCACTTGGGTTGTTCCCAGCGAATAGCAATTTTCGCCGATGATTTTATACGCTACATTCTCCGGAGTGCTGTACTTGTCGTCAACCTCCTGCTGCGTCAGTATCCGGATGCTTGCGCCAGCGGTTTGGTTAGGCTCGCTTCCGGACTTGACAACCGAAAACGTACAGGTGTAGTCATCCTCAACGTCAAAAAGGGTTACCTCCTGCTTGCCGCTATTTTTAACGTACAATATTTTGTGATACTCTTCCGGAACTAAATTTTCCAAATCGTATTCCGATTCGTTGCAGGCGCCCAACAAGCTCAGGCTTCCTGCCAACAATAGTGCTTTTATTTTCATAATATGTATTTTTTTAATTTGTTAATAACCGGGCGCCTGTACCATCTGGGGATTGCTGTAGAGCTCATCCATATCGCCTCTTGACCACACGGGAAGCAAGTATAGCCTGTCGTCCCACTTGAAGGGCTGGTCAACCGGCGTGGGCGTGTTGAATTCTTCGAAGCTTGGGCTTAATGCAAGACCATTTAAGCCATAGCGGGCGCCGGCCTTAAGCCTTTCGGGAGCAATCATCCAGCGGCGCACGTCATAGTAGCGGTGCCCTTCTTCAAACAGCTCCACAAAACGCTCGTTGCGCACCCAATCGGCCAACGGCATATCGCCAAGGTCGGCGGATGTCAGGTCGCTAAACCCGGCGCGGCGGCGAACTTCGTTCAGGTTACTAAGAGCATCCTGCGTGTTGTTCAGCGCGGCGTGACACTCGGCCAAGTTCAGGTAAAGCTCCGCCATGCGAATGTATGGCCGCCTTGTTGCGGTAAACGTAGCGGTGCCATTTGCAAGGAATTTGATATTGGGGTCGATAAACTTCTTTGAAAGATAACCGGTTCCTACGCAGTTGCGCGCATCGGAAGCTCTCCACCCGTTGGTGTTTGTATTTTTGAAGTTTATCCAAAGTGGGTTGCCGTCGTTAATCTTCTTGGCATATTCTCCGCCATCGAACGCAATCCACGCGTAGAAGCGTGCTTCACGCTTGACGTTCATCTTAATGACGTCGTTTTTTACGCTTTCGCCGTCCAGCGTGGTTGTGTGCTCAGGGCTGGAGGTTCCCTCATAAAAACGGGTGTACCATTGGTTTTCCGGATAAAAATCAGCATCCTGCGCCGGCAGCTTTCCATTCTCCGTGTAGAAATGCTGCACGGAGTAGAGGCTCGGGGCGAGCGAGGCCCATCCTCCCGTCCACTGCCCGTCACTCTTTCTTACAACCCTATTTGGCAAACGGCAATATACGGCTTCTCCCCCGTTGTTAACATCGGAGTCAATACGCTGCCCCCAGATGATTTCCTTATTGTTGTCGCCTTCGTTGGAGGTGAGTAAGTACTGGAACATCCGGACACGCTGCTTGAACTCGTTGTTAGCGTCCGTATTGTCTTCTTTGCCGGGTACAAAGGGAAGCCCAATGCCGTCGCGATCGGCCTTCAAGTTCGCCATTTCAACAGTGAACAATCCATAGCCGGCGTCTTTAGCGCTCTGCAACGCTTGCTCGCAGGCCGTCAAGGCACGATTCCATTTTTGGGCGTTGTAGCTGCTACTTACCAGCTCTTTTCCGTACCCCGGCGTTTCAAAGTTTTCGTTTTTCCAGCTCGCTTTAGGGAAAGAGCCGTTCCAGAGCGGCGATGCAGCGTACAGCAGCACGCGCGCTTTCAGCGCCTTGGCAATGGCGGAGGTGGCGCGTCCCAGCTCTTCGGAGCTACGGGTGGGGGGAAGTACTTCCGCCGCAGCGTCCAGCTTTCCTACGATGTAGTCCACGCAGTAGTCAAAGTGCGAGCGTCCCGGAATATCGCTGTTTATAATGTTCGGATCTACCTTTTGCGGTATGATGGGACAGGGACCAAAAGCCTGCAGCACGCGGAAATGGTAGTAGGCTTGCAGGAAGTAGCATTCGGCTTTGTATTGCGCCTTCATATCATCCGTCACCCCCACAGGCTGCAATACGTCTATGAGGCTCAGGAAGTGATGAACGTACCCCAACCAGTTGTAGCTGGGCGTCCAGATGTTCATGTCATCGCCCCCCCAGCCGTTGTAGTAAGCCGGAGAAATGCTACCCCACGCCATTTGCTGCTGGTAGTCATCGTAAGTTTTTGGCGCTATAATTTCATCCGCCGACTGCTCGAATGATTTAAAGTCGAAAGGTTGCGATCTGGGCACGTAGCCATAGCAAGTGTATAAGAAGCTCAGCGTGGCGGCCTCGTCTTTCATGGTGTCTTCAAACTCCGGCTGTGCAGGCGGCACAACATCCAGATAGTCGCATGCGACCAGCAGCAGGCCGGGAGTTAGCAACGTTAGCGCTAACGTAGCAATTTTGTATTTTGGTTTCATATTCTTTTTTTGAATTTAAGTTGAATTTATTGTCTTTACAGTGTAAGCTGAACGCCCAAATTAAACGTACGCTGCAGCGGGTAGGCGTTCCACGCCAGCTCCGGATCCCACAGCTTGAACGGGCTGAATACGGCGAGATTGTCTCCGCTGAAGTAAAGGCGGCAGTACTGGAACCGGTAGCCTACTTCCAAGGTTTTGAAGCGCAGAAAGCTGCCGTCGCGCACCCAAAAAGAGCTGGGCTCTATATTGTTGGCAATTTCGGCGCTCGAGGTGCCTAAGCGGGGGTAGGTAGCGTTGGGGTTTGGATTTGCCTCCGACCAGTGGCCGTCGGCAATCCACTGCATCAGGTTACGCTCCAGCGTTTCGTTGTCTATGCCGTCGCCTCCGGCTAAAAGGAACGGTGCAAATCCGCTGTTGATCATGATGCTGCGCTTTGCCGAGCCGTTGAAAAATACGCCAAAGTCAAGATTTTTATAGATTACATTCAGCCCAAAACCATACTGAACGCGGGGAATATAGTTGTAGGGAGATAGCACGACCATATCCTCCGTTGTAATTGCTCCATCACCGTTGATATCGCGGTATTTGATATCGCCCGGGCGAATATTAGAACCTAACATCGACTGGTCGTACCAGCTGGCTATTTCCTCTTCGCTTTCAAACAACCCGTCGGACACATAACCGGTAAGCGTTCCCAGCGGCTTCCCTGTTAGCGTTTGCCAAACGTAGGGGTAGTCGGGCTCATCTACATATACGTACTCATTTTGGTTATAGGTTAAGTTGGCGCGCAGATCTACACGCCAGTCTTCACCAAATTGCTTTGACCAGCTGGCGCTTACTTCAACGCCATGGTTTTTCACCTCGCCGATGTTACTCCATGGTCGCGATCCCCAGTAGCCCAGCATATTTGGCCATGATGCGCGCGACATCAGGATGCGGTCGCGGTGGTCGCGGAAGTAGTCAAGCGTGAGGTTAACCTGACGGAGCAGGGAGAAGTCAACACCGATGTTGAACTTTTTAACATGCTCCCATCCGGCATCCTGTACAGCCAGCACATAAAACCCCGGGCCGCTTTTACTGACTTCGCTGCTGGGAAGACCTGTCCAGTAGCTGTGTGCAGTCCCAATGCCAATGTTGTTCTGGTATAAAAAATGTGGGGCGCTGGAGTCGAATGCATCGCTACCCACCAGCCCATAGGAAGCTCTAAACTTCAAATGGTTTACATACCTACTTGCCTGCTCCCAGAAGTCCTCGGAGCTTGCCACCCAGCCGATGGAGGCGGCGGGGAAAAATTCGAAGCGGTAGCCGTCGGCTAAGCGTTCGGAGCCGTTGTAGCCAAAGTTGAACTCAAGCAGGTACCTGTTGTCATAGTCGTAAGTCGCACGGCCGGAGTAGCCTTGGTTGCGGTTGGGCAGTATCCCGTTGCGATATTCGCGCATCAGGTACATAAGCATAGCCGATGCATTATGGCTACCAAAGCTCCGTTTCCAGTCTATACGAGCGTCGAGGTAGAACGTCTGATCCGCATTTCTGCTGATGTCAGACTGGCTGACGTAATCGTTGCCGGGCTGGAGCAGCTCCAAGTCATACTTGCCGGTCTCAGGGTCATACGAATTGCTTTTTACCTTATAGAAGTACGGGGTAATCCAACGATTGTAGGCCGAGTACGCCCAGTTTTTGAAGTTTACCAGCGCTTTTGCGCTCAGCCCCTCCGTTATGAAGCCGAAGTTCTGATTGAGGCTTACGGAGGTATTCAGCGTGTTGTAGTTGGTTTCCCTGAACGAGCTCATCAGGTATGCATACGGGTTTTGCCCATTTACACCCGATTTAATTTCGGCGTTACCGAAGCGTATAAACCCCCTATCGTCTTCCTGCTCCGGAAAATAGGCGGGAAATGCTACCGGATTGGCCTGCATGGTGATGTTATATAAATCGCTGGTGCTGTAATTTGGCCCCTGCTGGTTGCCAATTTGCGCCATCATCCGAAGATTTACGGTCGTCGTATTGGTCAGCTTATAGGAAATATTGTTCTGGAAGTTATACTCCCAGTTGTTAATATTGCTGTCGTAGTAGTAATCCTCCCGGGCATTCAGCAATCCGGCGTCGTGGTTGGCCTGCAGGCTCATGAAGTAGGTTACGCGCGAGCCGCCTCCCTGCACGTTGATGTTGGCGCGCTGGTTGTAGTTGCCGTCTTTAAAGATAATATCGTACCAGTCCACATCAGGATACACGTAAGGATTTACTCCGTTTGCCGTATGCTGTATTTGCTCCTCTGTGTACCGCGGATTGGTAATCGGCTGCGAGCTTCGGGCTTGCAGCGCCTCGTTGTACGTCCGCATGTAGGTGGCTCCGTCGGCAAACTCCACGCGGTTCATCGGCTTAAAGTAGGAGGTTTCCAGCGAAACGTTGACCCTTGTTTTCATGTTCTCCTCTCCGCTTTTGGTGGTTACCAGCATCACGCCGTTTGCTCCCCGGTTACCGTAGATGGCCGTTGCCGAGGCGTCTTTCAGCAACGAGAAGCTTTCGATAGTTTCTGCGGGAATACGATTGAGGTCGGTCGAAGAAATTTCTACGCCGTCCAACAAAATCAACGGCGTGGCAAGCCCGCCGAACGTATTGATACCCCGAATGTAAAATTCGGACACCGAGCCCGGCTCGCCGCTATTGTTAACGGATATAATACCCGAAAGCTTTCCGGCAAGCGCGCTGGTGAGCGAGGACGATGGCGCTTTGAGCGTTGAGCCCTTCACGGTGGTAATGGAGCCGGTTACAGAAACTTTTTTCTGCGTACCTGCACCTATAACTACCACTTCATCCAGCAGCTCATCGTCGGACTCCATTTTCACACTCATTACCCCCAGCTCGCCCACGAGCAACGTTTGAGTTTTATACCCAACGTAAGAAAATTGCAGCTCTGTGTTGCTGGTTACGGCAATCGAGAATTTACCATTAGCGTCTGTCATGGTACCCACGCTGGACTCTTTTACTTGCACCGTTACTCCAACAAGCACCTCTCCCGTGGAGGCGTCCGTTATAGTCCCGATTAGATTACGTTTTTCAATGGTTTGCTGTTGCGTGGTTGGCGTGACAGCTGCGTTTGTCTGTCCGTATATCCCGACAGGCAACATTAGCAGGCATAAAACCCCTATTGGAATTCGCCAAAATTTATAAAAAAGATTTTTCATATAGTATTTACATTAAAAAGATGGAAATGACATTTTTGAATTTTCGTTTTAATTTAAAAAATTAACTACTATTTACTTAGCGAAATGTAGCGCGGTTTTGCAGGTATAAGCATTAGCAGGTTAGGGATATATGGGGGAAATGTCGGAAAACGCTTCCGCAGCGTATGCGCAGGTGTACCTTGCCTGTGCCTGCGGCGCGGAAGCGCGTGGCGAGTGTGGGGGAATAGCGTACAGTGAAGTGGTGTATGGTGAGAAGAAATGTGCAAAAAAAGAGAGAAAGATGGGGAGAGGTGTTTGCCGAACCGAAATTTCTTACTATCTTTCGGAATTTTTGGTATAGGCTATCTACTTGATTGCTGTGTGTGTGTGTGTGTGTGTGTGTGTGTGTGTGTGTGTGTGTGTGTGTGTGTGTGTGTGTGTGTGTGTGTGTGTGTGTGTGTGTGTATTAGCAAATAAATTGGATTACGCAAATCGTTTACGTTAAAAAACAATAAATTACGTTGTGGTGAGATTTTCATTTTTTGCAGCTATTTTTTTATATTTTTTGTTGTTTTGGTGGAGCAACCTTTCTCAAATTTTTTTCCCCAAAAATCTTCTTTCGGTTTTTTTTCAGATTTTGGGGCTTTTTGTCTACCCGCACGTCAACAACTCTACGTTAGAAGCCGTTTCGGTAAGATCCCTTTTTGAAACTTAAACTTTTACAAAACTATGGATTTTTTCCAGATTTGGTTCCGGAATACCGTTAAAAAAATAGTTAATATTTGCGAAACTCGTGATTTACTGTTACTTCTCGGATCCTAAACGGGAAAATCCTAACAGGGGTTTAAATCTTGTCTCGGGAAATGATAGGAGAAGTTGCTGGCAACACCGGCGGGCAGCTTGAGAGCTATGTGGAGCGCCGTAGCGGTATTGCCGCACGCCACGGTGTAGCTGATGGTACGGCTAGCTATGAAAATTCGGCTTTTCAAGCCGCTACTTCCCAACTTTCCGTGTTCGGCCCTAAAGGGGCTTTATTTTCATAAGAAAATGCCTCAAAAGCCATCTTCCGCCATTGCGAGCCCCGATTCCATATATGGGTAAAAATGCGCAAAGTATAAAACAATATAAGGGCGGGTTTGAAACCCGCCCTTACTGCGCTTTGCACCACAAGCAACAAAATCTTAATAAGTGTTAACGATCAAACCAAAAAATTCCTTGCCGCCTCCGGCGGCATAGCTATCTTCGCCTGTCCTGCTTCGCTCCGCTTCGCAGACCGGCGAAGATAGCGGTTTTTAGCTTACAGGAAAGGATGGATGTCAACAAGGTAAACTTTTAAGGCCAAACCAAAACTAGCGGAGCTACGCCTACACTAGGCGGAAACCATTGAGGATGAGGCGGGCGCTAGGCGCGTTGCTGCCGCGAATGGAATTGGCTAACTGTTTGGTTTTTAATAATATTTCTATGGAGGCGTAACATCCACCGCGGAGCACTCGGTTAGAGCCACTACTAGCCCCCGTGGGGTTTACTGCCACAGTGGTCGATGTATTGCTCGGATAACTATCAGACCAGTCATAACACCACTCCCACACATTCCCGGTCATGTCGTAAAGCCCTAGCCCGTTCGCTACCTTTGTTCCTACAGCATGCGTCGTGGAGCTACTGTTGCCTGAGTGCCACGCTACATCTCCTAACGTGTTGCTCCCGCTGTACTCATAGCTGTCGCAAACCCCCGCCTTGCACCCGCGCGCCGCATACTCCCACTCCGCCTCCGTCGGTAACCGATAATGCTTCCTCGTCAACGTATTTAACTTCGCCAAAAAGCCGTTCGTCCCATTTATGTCCTCCCAACTTACACTCTCCACCGGCAGGTTGTCCCCGCTGAAGTTACTCGGGTTCGACCCCATCACCGCCTTCCACAGCCCCTGCGTTACCTCGTACTTCCCTATGTAAAAGTCGCTCAGCTGTACGTAGTAATTCGATCCCAGCATCTGAAACAAGCCCCCCGTTACACGTACCATGTCTCCTACCAGCTCGTCCACTTCCCCTTCGCATTCGCATTCGCCGCATTCGCATTCGCACGGCACCGTCCCTTGTGCGGCAAACCGCATGCGGTAGTAAGAGCGCCCCGTGTACTTCGTTGTCCCGCAGCTCACCACCTGCGCTACCTGATCCCGCCCGCTAATCGTTAGCGCGCTGCTAGTCTCTACTACCAGCTGTACAAAATCTATGCTGTTGGCCTT
>JAITQP010000097.1 GCA_031288885.1 Prevotellaceae bacterium
CGTGTGAAATATAAGAAAGCTAATCATACAGAATTTTTGTTTATTGAAAAATTGTACTTATTTTTGTCCCCACGTTTTATGCAGGCAAAGGCAAGGCAAAAGCAGCCAAAGAAATAATAGCTGCAACCGTCCCAAGTCGGCGTACGACGGAGCAAAAGCGCTATCGCAATTTTGCTGCATTTTTCCTACTAATGATAAAATCTACTGTTTTTGAATTTTGAAGCTGAAAGTTGAAATAGCTCTTGCGGTATGCTGCGCGCTCACGCTCACGCAGTGCGCTACGTTTCGCCAAAACGAGCTGCAAAGCTGGAAAAAATCTAAGGAAAGCTGGAACTCCTCGTACAGCGGTCAGGTGAAGCAGGGCGTGAGCGACGCTCCGGCGCGCGAAGGCAAGCAGCCCGCAGCGCCCGCAAAAAAACCTGCCGGACAAAAGCGCCCCCCCAAAGATGCGCCTCCTGCAACCTCCACACATCAACCGGCGCAGCGCGCTGACGCGTTGCTGGCTGGGATAATTTCCGAAGAAATGTGGGACGAGCTGTTCCCCAACCGGCTGGGGCGCAAGGCCGGCAGCGACAGGAGCGACTTTTACTCCTTTGCGGCGCTTGTGGAGGCCTCCACGCACTTCCCGCGCTTTTTGCACGACGGCAACGAAGCGCAACGCCGGCAGGAACTGTCAGCGTTTTTGGCGCACCTCTCGCAGGAAACGGGCGGATTTCGCTATCTGGAGCAAATTACCGTTACGCGCAGCTACTCGGTTGCCAACAAGGAATACCCGCCTGTGGACGGCAAGGAGTACCACGGTCGCGGCCCCATACAGCTAAGCTACAACTACAACTACGGGCAGTTTAGCAAGGCTTACTTTGGCGACAAAAACGTGCTGCTCAACAATCCGGAGCTGCTGGCAACCGATAGCGTGGTTTCCTTTGGGTCGGCAATCTGGTTTTGGATGACCGGTCAACCGCCCAAGCCGTCGTGCCACGACGTGATGACGGGCGGCTGGCAGGCGGGCGACATGGATGTGGACGCCAACCGCCTCCCGGGGTTTGGGCTCACGCTCAACATTATCAACGCCTCGCAGTGTGGTAAGGCGTCGGAGCACGCGCAAAAACGCTACGACCTTTACGACAGGTACTGCAAATACTTCGGCACGCCTAAGGGCGATAACTGCGAGTGTGTTGACCAGCTGCCCTACGGCAAAAAATCGCTGTAATTCCTTTGCAATGAAGCCATAAGTCTAACTTAATTATTACTATACATGGAAAATGATAGCGAAAATGACCCTTTGCGGGACAATATTTTGCAAACATTAAAGGGAAAAGCGCTGGAAAAGCAGCGCATTTACGACAATACGTTCGAGATTTTTCAGCTGGTGAAGGAGGTGCTGCACGAGCTCGCCAACGAAATGAACGAAGAGCTACCGGGCGTGGACAAGCGCGTGAAGCTGGAGTACCGCGACCGAGGGCAGTACGAAGCCGAAATAAGGGTTGCCGGCGACATACTTGTGTTTAGCATGCACTCCAACGTTTTCCTGTTCGACCGCAACCACATCATTTGGAAAACACCGTACGCCAAGCAAAGCATAATGAACACCTACTGCGGCATGATAAGCATCTACAACTTTCTCACCGACTCGTTCCGCCTCAACCGTCTGGATGATTTGGGCTACCTTGTAGGCCGCATTTTTATAAACAAAGACAACCACTACTTTGTGGAGGGCAAGCGCCAAATGAACTTCAGCTGCAGCAGCTTCGGGAGCAAGGCAATTGACCGAAGCAGCGTGCGGCAGATTGCGGAGACAGCCATCCAGTACTCGCTGAGCTTTGACCTGCTGGTGCCGCCGTACGACGCCGCAAAGATTGTGAGCGTGGCGCAAATCAACAACAAAATAGAGGACTCCAAAATACAAACGGGCAAGCGGTTGGGGTTTCAGTTTAACTCCGACGACGTTGTAAGCCAAGCAACGTCCATGTAGAAAGCTAAGACTGAGGGCTAAGAAATGCAGGGTGAAGCAACAGCAGACGCAGCAAAGCAGGCAAAAATCTTCTACGAGCAGGGCGTTGCAAAGCGCAGGCAGGGCAACCTGAGCGGCGCGCGCAACGACTTTCGCAGGGCTGCCGAGCTGGACGCCAGCCTGCGCGAGGCAAAAGCAGCCGTTGACATGCTCGACGACATTCTGCAGTTTGGCAACACGGAGCAGCACAACGTGTAGCGCAACGCCCCACCGGCGTTGCCCCGCCGGCGCCGGCGGGCTCAATCCATTATCAGCATGGCGTCGCCGTAGCTGCCAAAGCGGTACTTTTCCTTGATAGCCTTTTGGTAGGTTGCCATAATCAGGTCGTAACCCGAAAAGGCAGACACCATCATAAGCAGCGTAGAGTACGGCAGGTGGAAGTTGGTGATAAGCCTGTTGGGAATGGACGTTTCGTAGGGTGGAAACAGAAACTTGTTCGTCCATCCGCTGTAGGGGTTAATCGTGTTGAGGGTTGTAACGTTGGCCTCGAGCGCGCGGAACGAGGTTACCCCCACGGCGCACACGTTCTTTTTGTCCAGCTTGGCAGCGTTGACTATTTTTGCCGCCGGCTCGGTTATCTCCAGCTGCTCCGAGTCCATTTTGTGCTTGGTCAAGTCCTCCACGTCAATGTTGCGGAAGCTGCCCAGCCCCAAGTGCAGCGTTATTTCGGCAAAGTTAATTCCCTTTATTTCGAGGCGCTTCATCAGCTCGCGGCTAAAGTGCAGGCCGGCAAACGGCGCCGCTACCGCGCCCTCGTGCTTGGCAAAAATGGTCTGGTAGCGCTCAATATCCTCGGGCTCCACCTCGCGGCGAAGCCAGCGCGGAATGGGAGTTTCGCCCAACCGGTAGAGAATTTTTCTGAACTTTTCGTGGTCGCCGTCAAAGAGGAAGCGGAGCGTTCTTCCGCGCGAGGTGGTGTTGTCAATCACCTCCGCCACAAGGTCGTCGTTGCCGAAGTAGAGCTTGTTGCCGATGCGGATTTTGCGGGCCGGATCAACCAGCACATCCCACAGGCGCTGCTCGCGGTTGAGCTCGCGCAGCAAAAATATTTCAATCCGAGCGCCCGTTTTTTCCTTGTTGCCGTAGAGCCTTGCGGGGAAAACCTTGGTGTTGTTGAGCACCATGACGTCGCCATCGTTGAAGTAGCTCAAAATATCCTTAAAGATTTTGTGCTCAACCTTTCCTGTTTTTTTATGGAGTACCAGCAGGCGGGATTCATCACGGTGAGGCGCCGGATGCTTGGCTATCAAATCTGGAGATAGCGCAAATTTGTATTGAGAAAGTTTCATTATCAGGAACTTAAAAAAACGAAAGGTCGTAAGGGCTATTCGTTTCAGCTGTTAAACGGGAAATAAAATACACTTTTTCTACGTGCAAAACAAAATATTGTTTCGCGTATTAATGCAATTATCGACTATTTAACTATTTATAGCATAGCAAAGTGTGCTGGGGGAAGGAGCGAAAGCTGCTCAACGCTCACGCTATCGCTGATGGAAAAATTTCCGCTTGCCGTTCGGCGAAGCCCGCAGAGGTGGGCGCCGCAGCCCAGCGCCTGACCAAGGTCGTGCGCAAAGGAGCGAATGTAGGTTCCCTTGCTGCAGCGCACTAAAACGGAAAGGTAGGGCAAATCAAAATCCTGCACGGCTGCGCTGTAAATGCTCACCACGCTGGGCTTAACGTTGGCCTCCACGCCCCTGCGGGCGAGCACGTAGGCGCGCTGCCCGCCCACCTGCTTTGCCGAAAACTGCGGCGGCGCCTGCAGCTGCTCGCCCAGCATGCTCCCCAGCTGCCGCTCCACGCGCTCCCGCGTGATGTGCCGGCAGTCGTACGTTTGGACAACCTCCGTTTCCAAATCGTAGGACGGCGTAACCGCGCCAAGGCAAACCTGCGCAAGGTACTCCTTTTCTCCGGCTTGCAGCTGCTCCGCCTGTCGGGTAGCCCTGCCGATGCAGATAATCAGCAGGCCTGTTGCCAGCGGGTCGAGCGTGCCGGCGTGGCCTATCTTAAACTTTTTCTCGCCCGTTTTGCGCTGTATCGCCCGCTGCACGTAGCGTATAGCGTCAAACGACGACCACCCGTAGGGCTTGTCAAGCGGCAGTATCACTTCATTTACCATTTTTTGCTCCCATAATTTTTAGAGGGAGCAAATTTACAAAAGATTTTTTCATTGCGCGCACTTGGAAATCGCGTGGTTTTCATGTAATTTTGCAGCATGTTTGAACAAAATTAAAGTAACCGACCATGAATAAGCCTGATAAGAAAACACAGCAGAAGGCGTTTAACGACTTTATCCGTGCCATAGGCTCGGAAATAGAGCAGGCACAGGTAAAGCTCATTTCCGCAGCCAACGTACAAATGCTGCTGCACTACTGGAAAATAGGACATTTTATTTTGTTCAACCAAAAAAGGTTAGGCTGGGGCGGCAAAGTCATTGACAAAATATCGAAAGGCATTCGGGACAAGTATCCCGAAAAGAAAGGCTATTCGTCCAGAAACCTTACTTACATGTGCCAATTTGCCAAGCATTATCCTTTAGATATTATTAACCAGCTAATTGCTGCCGACAAAGAGCTGGAAACACCCACCATCGCAAAAGTGCTTTCAACAGCAAAGATTTTGAATGATTATGAAATTGGGCAGGAGCCTCCTGCCCAAATACAAATGGCTAATTCTGAGGAAGATATAATTACGCAGGAACCTCCTGCGCAAATTCAAACAGCTAATTCAGAGGATGTTATAATTACGCAGCAAGTTGCTGCGCAAATTCAAACAGCTAATTCAGAGGATGTTATAATTGGGCAACAAGCTGTTGCCCAAATTCAAATCACTAATTCTGAGGAAGATATAATTACGCAACAAGCTGTTGCGCAGATTCAAATCGCTAATTCTGAGGAAGATATAATTACACAAGAGCCTCTTGCGCAAATTCAAACAGCTAATTCAGAAGATGTTGTAATTGGGCAGCAACCTGCTGCCCAAATTCAAACAGTTAATTCAGAGGATTTTGTAATTGGGCAACAAGCTGTTGCCCAAATTCAAAATATTCCGGAAATGCTAACAGCAATTACGCAACAACCTGTTGCGCAAATTGAACAAATATTCGCCGATTCGCCGATTTCCAAAATCAACTGGGCGTCTCATGTTGTTTTAATGAACAGCAAGCTACCCTTGGGAGTGCGGTATTGGTACATGAAGCAGGCCGTTGAATTTGGGTGGAGCCGAAATATTCTTGATTTGCAAATTGCCAGCGGCTTATTCCAACGACAAATCAAAAAGCGGAAGGTAAACAACTTCACGGCCACGCTCCCCAAGCCGCAAAGCGATTTGGCCGGCTACCTGCTGAAAGACCCCTACATTTTTGACCTTGCAGGGGTCAAAGAGCGCATGGACGAGCGGGATGTGGAAGACCAGCTGGTAACCCATGTTACCAAATACCTTTTGGAAATGGGAACAGGATTTGCATTTGTTGCCCGCCAGAAGCACTTTCAAGTTGGCAACAACGACTTTTACGCCGACTTGATACTGTACAATATCAAGCTCCACGCCTACGTTGTTGTGGAGCTAAAGGCCACGCCCTTTAGACCGGAGTACGCCGGACAGCTGAACTTTTACGTCAACGTGGTAAACGATACGCTGAGAGGCGAGCATGACAATAAGACTATCGGGCTGCTGCTTTGCAGGGGAAAAGATGAGGTTGTGGCCAAGTACGCGCTGGAGGGCTACAACCAGCCTATCGGCGTGAGCGACTACCAGCTGAGTAAGGCTATCCCCGACGAGCTGAAGTCGGCGCTGCCTACCATTGAGGAGGTAGAGCAGGAGCTAACCCTTCTTTTGGAGCAAAAAAAGCATAAGGCGTAAACGGATGCGCTGACATTTACCCTGACATTTCCCTTGGTAGAGCAAATAATACTCCTTTCGTTAGCGCTAAACTCTAACCACTAAAATTCGCGTTGTTTTCTCCGTTACGCGGTAGCGGTTGTCTATGCGCTGCCCCACTACCCATGCTATATCGCCGTTGGCGGAGCAGAGGAGGAG
>JAITQP010000235.1 GCA_031288885.1 Prevotellaceae bacterium
TGACGCCGACGACCCTGTGCTGGAGCAAAAAATATACAACCTGCAAGGGCAGGAAGTCCGCGAGGCCTCGCTCTTTGGGATATACATCGTAAAACGAACGCATGCGTCCAAAAAAGTGACGGTAACAAAAATGCTAAAGCAGTAAACCTCATTTACACCTGTTTGTGCATAAGTTCTCACCGGCGGAGAAAGGTAAATGCGTAAAAATTCCTACCTTTGGCGAGAATTTAGGAAAGAATAATGACTATAAAAGAGGCAAAAATACGGGTTGATGCTTTGCGAAAGGTAATTGAGGAGCACAACCGGCGCTACTACGTGGAGTCTGCGCCTGTCATCAGCGACTTTGAGTTTGACTTGCTGATGCAGGAGCTGCAAGGCTTAGAGCGAAAATATCCGGAGCTGGTAGATCCCGTGTCGCCCACGCAGCGCGTGGGTAGCGACCTTAGCGAAGGGTTTGCGCAGGTGGCGCACCGCTACCCCATGCTATCGCTGGGCAACACCTACTCGGAGGGCGAGCTGCGCGAGTTCGACGCCCGCATAGCCAAAGCCTTTGACGAGCCCTACGAGTACGTGTGCGAGCTCAAGTTCGACGGCGCAAGCATTAGCCTCACCTACGTGGACGGGATGCTGCGGCGCGCCGTGACCCGCGGCGACGGCGTACAGGGCGATGACGTTATCGCCAACGTGCGCACCATACGCACCATCCCGCTACAGCTACACGGCGATAGTTTTCCCAAAGAATTTGAGGTGCGCGGCGAAATTCTGCTCCCCCACAGCTCCTTTGAGCGGCTCAACCGCGAGCGCGAGCAGCAGGGCGAAGCGCCCTTTGCCAACCCGCGCAACGCCGCGTCGGGGACGCTAAAAATGCTCGACAGCAAGGAGGTTGCGCGGCGAGGGCTGGACAACTTTATCTACTACATGCCGGGCAACGACCTGCCCTTTGCCTCGCACTACGAAAGCTTGCAGGCTGCCCGCGAGTGGGGGTTTAAGGTGTCGGAGCACACGCAAAAGTGCGGCGACATCAGCGCCGTCATCAGCTTCATCAGGCGCTGGGACACGGAGCGCAAAAACCTGCCCTACGACACCGACGGCGTGGTGATTAAAATCAACAGCTTTGCGCAGCAGCGGGCGCTGGGGTTTACCGCCAAAACGCCGCGCTGGGCAATTGCCTACAAGTTCAAGGCCGAGCAGGCGCTCACCAAGCTCCTTTCGGTGGACTATCAGGTGGGGCGCACGGGCGCCATCACGCCCGTTGCCAACCTCGAGCCGGTGAGGCTTGCAGGAACGGTCGTAAAGCGCGCCTCGCTGCACAACGCCGACCAAATCGCCCTGCTCGACGTCCGCGTTGGCGACATGGTTTACGTTGAAAAAGGCGGAGAAATCATCCCCAAAATAGTGGGCGTTGACGCCGCAAAGCGCAGCGAAAGCTTGCCGCCGCTGCAGTACATCAGCGTATGCCCCGAGTGCGCTACGCCGCTGGTGAGGCTCGAGGGCGAGGCAAAGCACTTTTGCCCGAACGAAAGCGGCTGCCCCCCGCAAATAGTGGGGCGCATTATCCACTTTGCAAGCCGCAAGGCCATGAACCTTGAGGGCTTGGGAGACGAAACGGTGGAGCAGCTCTACAAAAACGGGCTGGCGACCAACGTTGGCGACCTGTACAGCCTGCGCAAATCCCAAATTGCACGGCTGGAGCGCATGGGCGACAAGTCCGCCGAAAACATCCTGCAAGGCTTGGAAAATTCAAAAAACGTGCCCTTTGCGCGCGTGCTGTTTGCCTTGGGCATCCGCTACGTTGGCGAAACCACCGCAAAAAAATTAGCTGACGCCTTCGGCTCGCTCGACGCGCTGCAGAGCGCCACGGCGGAGCAGCTCCTTGAGGTGGACGAAGTGGGCGAACAAATAGCTAAAAGTGTGTTAGCGTTTTTGGGAGAAGAAAAAAATCAGCTACTTTTGAGTAAACTTAGGGAAGTTGGGTTGCGCTTCACGACCGACGCGCAGGAGCGCATCTCCAACGAGCTTGAGGGGTTAACGTTCGTCATCACCGGCACGCTGAGCCGCCCGCGCGAGGACTGGAAGCTGCTGATAGAGCAGCACGGCGGCAAGGTGGCAAGCACCCTGTCGGGCAGCACGTCCTACCTGCTGGCAGGCGAAAAAGCCGGCAGCAAGCTGCAAAAAGCCGAAAAGCTACAGGTGAAGGCAATTAATGAAGCACAATTTTTGGAACTTATAAGCAAAAAAAACAATGTCTGAACGAATGCGCAATTGGTTTCGCAAGTATGCGATTGTGAGCCGTAAGAAGCGTCTTGTCCGCGACAAGCGGTTTCACTCCTTTGATACTGCCAAAACCGTAGGCATAGTTTTTAAGGTAGAGGAGGGCATGATACCGCCGGAGGTGTTTTCGGTGCGCAAATTTCTTTTGAAAAAGAACATACAGTGCTCCGTCGTTGGCTACTGCGACAGCAAAGCGCTACCTGAAGAATTATCCCACATAACCTCGCTTGACCTGTTTACCAAGCAGGAGCTGAACTGGTACGGGCGCCCCATTGCAGAAAACGTAAACAAATTCTTACAAAACAGCTACGACATTGTCATTGATCTTTGCCGCGATGAGGAAAGGTATCCCTACCCGCTAAAGTACATCGTTTCTACGGTGCAAGCCTCCATGATTATCGGAGGCGTGCTTTACCCGCGCTGCCCCTACGATTTGGTGGTGGACGCGCAGCAAGTGTGCGACACGAGCGGCTATGTGGCGCAGGTAAAGCACTATATTTCCATCATTAACAACCCGCAGGCGGTAGCAGAAGAAGAAAACGAAGAGGAGGAGGTAAAAGAGGAGGCAAGCGCCGCCAGCGCAAAAATAGTATCACAGTATGACAAGCAATATAACAGGCACGGGAGTAGCGCTGGTAACGCCGTTTGATGCAAAAAACGGGCACGTGGACTACGCCGCGCTCGCCAAGCTGGTGAATTTCGTATCGGACAACGGCGTGAATTTCTTGGTCGCCCTTGGCACTACAGCCGAAACGCCAACGCTCTCCGACGATGAGAAGAAAGAGGTGGTGGCGTGCATCAGGCAGAGCAACGCCAAGGGGTTGCCCATCGCGCTTGGCTTGGGCGGCAACAACACCGCCGAGGTGCTGGAAAAAATCCGCCGGACGGATTTTAGCGGAGTGGACGCTCTGCTGTCGGTTACGCCGTACTACAACAAGCCGTCGCAGCAAGGGCTGTACGAGCACTACAGGGCGATAGCGGAGGTTTCGCCGGCGCCGGTAATCCTGTACAACGTGCCGGGGCGCACGGGCGTAAACCTCTCCGCCGAAACCACGCTGCGGCTGGCGCGCGAGGTGAAAAATATTATGGCAACAAAGGAAGCTTCGGGCAGCCTGTCGCAGATAAGCTACGTTTTGCGGGACAAGCCGCACGATTTCGTAGTGCTTTCGGGCGACGACGCGCTCACCTTTCCGCTCATGGCGACGGGAGCGCACGGCGTGATTTCGGTGGCGGCAAACGCTTTCCCAAGGCAGGTGTCCGACATGGTGAGGCTGGCGAGCGAGCAAAAGTACGCCGCCGCCGCCAAAATCCACCTGAGCATGATGCCGCTGGTGGATGCGCTATTTGCCGAAGGCAATCCGGCGGGCGTAAAGGCAGCGCTTTCCATCTTAGGTCTTATCGGCAACACGCTGCGCCTGCCGCTGACGGCGGCAAGCAAAGACCTCACGGCAAGGCTGGAGGCAATGATAAAAAAACTGTAACGTTGAGTTAAAGTGAAAAACAAAAAGAACTTCGGAAAAGATTTCCTGAGTAGCGAGGAAGAATCGTTGATTTTCCGCTACGAAGAAATGCTGGCGCAGGGTCGCTCCGGATACTTCGACGTGTCCGAGTGTGAAGAAATTATCGACTACTACGGCGACCGTCAGGAAATAAAAAAGGCGCTGCAGGCTGTAGAGCTGGCGGAGAAGCTGCATCCGCAATCTCCCTCCATACAGCTCATCAAGGCTTCGCTCTACGCCTTTGACAACAAGCCCCGCAAAGCGCTGGATATTATTTCGCGCCTCGAGCAGTCGGAGGCTGCCTACGAAATAGACATGTTCAGGCTGAAAATTTCCAAGATCTTTGCCCTTATTTTGGTGGGAAAAATTAAGCCGGCGCTCGCCCTGCAGCGAGAATTGCTGGACAGCGGAGCCCTCGACAGCACGGAGGCAGAGCAGGTGCTTATTATAGCTACCAACGGGCTGCTGGAGAAGGGAGAGTTTGAGGAGGTGATACGAATTCTGCAAAGCTTTGAGGACAAAATACAGCGCTCGTCCATCCTGCTGGGCTATATGGGTTACGCCTTTGCCGAGCTTGCGGAGCTGGACAAGGCGGAGGCCTGCTACAGAAAGGGCGTGGCGCAAAACCCCTTCGACCCCGCGCTGTGGTGCGACCTTGCAGACCTGCTGGACAATGCTGACGAGGCAATTGCGGCCTACGACTACGCCCTGCTGCTGGACGAAAAGTTCGTGGCGGCCTACTGCGGCAAGGCCGAGCTGCTGGGCGAATTGGGCAGGACGGAGGAAGCCGAAAAGCTGCTGCTCAAGGGCGCGGAAATCTGCCCGTACGATACAGACATATACGATATGCTGGTGGATCACTACGAGGAAAAGCAGGACTACGAAAGCGCCATTGCCTGCTGCCGGAAAATGATAACGGAAGACCCCCGCCACCCCAGCGGGTGGCTTGCCCTTGCCAGCATGTACACCCACATTGAAAAGTACGACGATGCGCTGGAGGCGTGCGATACCGCCATGCGCCTTGATGATGATATAGTCGTCAGCGTATGCGAAGTAAAAGCCTCCATCTACATGGCAATGGGCTTGCCCGAAAAAGAGCTGGAGATGCACCTGACAATGCTGCAGCACGATGTGCATGACGTTGCAATGGTGCACGAGATAGGAGCTCTTTACGAAAGCAGGGACGAGTACGACGTAGCGTACCGGATTTATGCGGCAGCCCTTGTCGTCAACCCCAAGGAAGCCTCGCTATTCGCCAAGTTGGCGTTCGTGATGGACGTTATGGACGAGTCGGACATGGCGTACCGCTACGCCCTTTGCGCGGTGGAGCTGGACGAACAAAGCTCGTTCGCGTGGACGCTCTTAGCGTCGCTGGAGGGGAGGTGGGGAAAACAGAAAAAAATGCTGACCTCGCTCAAGAATGCGCTAACGTGCAAAAAGGAGTGCTGCATAGGGGCTTTTGTGATGCTCTACGAGGCGGTTGTACGAAATAAAATCCCCAAAGCGCTAAGCTTGGTTGAGCACGCCGAAAACGCCAGCGTGGAGCATCCTGTTATCCACTGCTACATGGCTGCGCTGTTTTTTTCGCTGAGCGATATCCCCAAATGCCTCAGCTGGCTGGAGAAGGCGCTGGAGTTGGATGTTGAGGATAGCCTCCGGCTCTTTTTTAAGCTTTGCCCCGATGCTAAAAAAAACTCCGCAGTAAAAAAGCTGCGTAGCGAATACCTGAAAGCAAACAAAAACCAATAACAAACCAATAACACCAAAATGTTGGAACACTTCTCCTCAATTCATTCCGTTATAGACTACTTCAACGCCATAGACGCGGCGCACATTTACCTGCTGGTATTTGCGCTAATGGTAGTAGAGAGCTCGTTCATCCCATTTCCGTCGGAGGTTATCATTCCGCCTGCCGCAATGATTGCCGCAACGCCCGACTCCAGCCTGAGCGTTGCCGCCATTGTGCTGTTCGGCACGCTGGGCGCGATGGTTGGCGCGTACATCAACTACTATCTGGGGTGGTTTTTGGGGCGACCTGTCATTCACAAGTTGGCCGACACGCGCTTTGCCCACGCCTGCCTGATAGACCGCGCCAAAATAGAAAAAGCCGAAACTTACTTTGTAAATCACGGCAACAGCTCCACCTTTGTGGGACGGTTTATCCCCGGCATCCGCCAGCTTATCTCCATTCCGGCGGGAATATCCAAAATGAAGCTGGGGGCTTTTTCGCTCTACACAGCCTTGGGCGCAATGATGTGGAACATCATTCTGGCAATCGCAGGCTACATTTGCGGGAAAAATATCGAAATGTTTGAGTCCATATTCCGCGAGCTCACCATTGCGCTGCTGGCCATAGGAGCGCTATTTATAGCGTATTTGGTGTACAATGGTCTTAAGAAGAAGAGAAAGTAGCCGCACGCTCTCACTGCTACATCAGAAAAATACAGGGACGCTTGTTCAAGTCCGGCGTATTTCTTTTCCACTCCGCCACCGTTTTGGTGGCAATAAGCTCTGCTTCGAGCGTAATGTCGGCGGCAATGCACAGCTTGGCGTGCGGGCTGCAAGCGCCCATGAGGTCTGCAAGGAGTTTGTTGTTGCGGTAGGGTGCTTCCATAAAAATCTGCGTTTGCCCCTCTGCCGAAAGCCGCTCCAGCCGCTTGATGCAGCGAATGCGCTCATCGGGCTTTATGGGCAGGTAGCCCAAAAACGCAAACGACTGCCCGTTTAGCCCCGACGCCATAAGCGCCAGCAGAATGGACGACGGCCCCACGAGCGGAACTACGCGGATACCTTTTTGGTGCGCAACGTTCACCAGCGCGGCTCCCGGGTCGGCAACCGCCGGCGCCCCAGCCTCCGAAATAACCCCCACATCAAAACCCTCCAGCAGCGGCAATAGCATGGGCGCGACCTCCGCCGCAGGCGTGTGCTCGTTCAGCTCCGTAAACGTCAGCGAGTCTATGGGGTGTGCTATTTTCAGCCGGCTCAAGAAGCGCCGTGCGCTGCGCGTATTTTCCACCACGTAGCGCGAAATGCGGTTGACAACATCAACGGTGCGCTGCGGCAGCACATCGCCAATGCAGCATTCGCCAAGGGTGGAGGGAATGAGGTAAAGCTTACCGAAAGGGTGGACGGGGTTGGTCATTAGCTGTGGGTTGACCGTTATAATTTTGTTGGTTTCTTTGAGGCGCTATAAGTTGCGCTTGTTTTTTGCCAGCTGTTTTTTCAGCTCTTCTATAGCTTTATCTTTTTCTTCCAGCGCCTTATCTTTTTCTTCAATCGCTTTATCTTTTTCTTTGAGCACCTTATCTTTTTCTATGAGCGATTTTTTATGCTCTATGAGTGATTTTTTATGCTCTATGAGCGATTTTTTATGCTCTATAAGTGATTTTTTATGCTTCTCAATTGTTTCCGCTTGCTGAGCAACAAGCCGCTCCTTCTCCAGAAGTTCCTCCATGTAGTCATCCTCCATTTCCATTTCTATCTGCACATCTTCGCTCTCTGACGCCATGCGGAGGCGGCGAATGATGGGGTGGTAGCACGCCGGAAAATCCTCCTCGCGTACGTTCATGATATGGTTGTTGGCGGTGACGCGGTTCTCCTGATCGAAAATGCTCAGCAGCTTCTCCACCTTATTGCGGCGGCGCTGCTTGAGCTGCGCTATCTGCACAATCCACGACTTATGATGGAGGCTTTGGATAAATTCGTTGGTGACCTCCAAATCCTTTTTGCCAACAACGTCTTTTACGCCGTAGTCCACCTGTATGAGCGGGCATTCGGGAATACCGATGTCGTAGCCCAACAGAAAGATGCAGTACAGTTGTCGAGCTTTTTTGCTTCTTCCTTTGCCGGAGGTGTTGCTTGGATTCTCGTAGTGCAGCCCCATGTAGCGCCGGAAGCGCATGATGTCCGACGATAGCTTGGCTTTTTGCAGCTCTATCAGCACGGTTTTGAAGCCTCCATTGGGCGTGGCTATTTTGGCGGAGAAGTCAAACCGGCATACGGTAAAGAACGTCTCCTCCTTTTGCGCGTCCTGACCGGATGTCTTTTTGGGACGCCGGAGCGTGCGCTCCTGCGCGGCAAAGTCAAGCGCCACCACCTCCTCGCCAATAATGGCGGAGATGAAAGCTTTTGCCACTTTTTCGTCTTCCATCATGAATTTGAAGACTACGTCGTATAGGGGATTGGCTATGTGCATAGTACTTTCTTTAATAGGTACAACTTTTTTGCCTCCCGCAAAGGTAGCTCTTTTGTTGTACAAATCAAAGTAAAGCAACCGGAACACAGCGGAGTTCGGCGGAGCCAATCCAGCGTGGGCGGGCTTGCAGCCCGCCCCTCACGCCGTCACTTCACCGGATACGTTGCGCGGTAGGAGTACTCTCTTCCGTCCACCTGCCACCCGACAAACGCCCAGCTGTTGAAGCCGGTGAGCT
>JAITQP010000256.1 GCA_031288885.1 Prevotellaceae bacterium
GGTGCAGCGCGGGGAACTGTGAGAGCAAGCAGTACAGCGGCAGCGACACCATTGGGAATGTAGCCTACTACGGCAAATCTTCGGGCGGCCCAACAACCGTAGGCACACTCTCCGCCAACGCGCTGGGCATTCACGACATGAGCGGCAACGTTTGGGAGTGGTGCTACGACTGGTATGTCACTTACGCCAGTAGTTCAGAGTCTTCTCCTTTAGATAACCCTACAGGCCCTACGACACCCGGCTCTGACCGCGTGGTGCGCGGCGGTGGCTGGAGCACCGGCGCGAGCTACTGCCGCGTCGCCGATCGCGACTACGACGCGCCCAGCGCCCGCCCCAACCGCTACGGCTTCCGCGTGGTTTTGCCTTAGTTTTTCCTGTTGGCGTCCGCTCTTTCCTGTAAGCTACCCGCTGCGCCGGTCTGCGGAGCGGAGCGGGACAAGGCGTAGAGGGCGTGATATCGCCGCAGGCGGCCGGAAAAATTTCAGGTGCTTTGAATTATATAGAGTACAATAAAAATTTACCTTAACGGAGAGGCACGCTTCGCGTCATTGCGAGCAATTCAGAAATACGGGCAAGGCAACGCAAAGCGTGCCTATTTGTCAATGTAATTTTTATTGTCCTTATATATCGCTCTCCATTTACGTTTAGCATCGCTTTTCTTTTCTCCCTCCAACTTTTTGCCGTCCGCGCTTGTAAATTTCAAATTATTCATGTAAGTTTGCCTGCATTTTCTTAACCTCAAAAAATCTTTAAAACCACATTCCTAAAAAGTAACATTTTTATGACGCACGTTACCACCTCAGAAGTTATAGAGTGGGCTAAGCAGTTTCTGGCTAAGGCCCACTCGGAGCTGACGCCGGATGAAATTAAGGAGCAAAAAAAGTTTGCCTCCTTGGTGCAAACGCCCGAGTACAAAACGTTCCTCTCGCGCATGCTGGACGAGTCGTCGCAGATACGCGACAACCGCAAGCTCAACAGGCGCGTGAGGCAAATCATTCGGGAGTACGGCATCCCCGACTTTTTTAGCGCGCCCGACCGCGCGCTGATTAAGCTGTACCTGTCGGGAGGATTTCTGTTCCCGAGCATTGCCATGCCGATTTTCAAGGCAAAGCTGCGCAGCGAAACCAACAAAATCATCATCGCCGAGGAGCGCCCAAAGCTGACCAAGCACCTCGAGGAGCGCAGGGAAAGCCGCATTGGGCAAAACGTAAACCTGCTGGGCGAGGTCGTGCTGGGCGACGGCGAGGCGAGCCGGCGGTACCACCACTACCTCGAGGCGCTGGAGGAGCCGGACATCAGCTATATTTCCATTAAGCTGTCGGGCATCTACGCGCAAATCCGCTCGCTGGGCTACGAGCAGAACAAAAAGGAGCTGGGCGACTTGGTGGCGGCCGTGTACCAAAAGGCTATCGACCACCCCTACGTTGACCACGAGGGCAACCGGTGCGCCAAGTTCGTTAACCTCGACATGGAGGAGTACAAGGACGCGGAGCTGACGTTTGAGGTGTTTACGGAGGTGCTGAGCCGTCCGGCGTTTAAGCGCTACTCGGCGGGGATTGTGGTGCAGGCCTACCTGCCCGACGCCTCGAGCTTCCAGCAGCGGCTGCTGGCGTTCGCCAAAAAGCGCGTTGCCGAGGGCGGCGCGCCGCTGAAAATGCGCTTGGTGAAGGGCGCAAACCTGCAAATGGAAACCATTGCGTCGTCGCTGCGCGGGTGGCCGGTGCCGGTGTACCCCTCAAAGGTGGAGGTGGACGCCAACTACCTGCACCTCCTCGACACGGCGCTGCTGCCCGAAAACGTAAAGGCGTGCCGCATTGGCGTGGCGTCGCACAACTACTTCAGCATTGCCTACGCCCACCTGCTGGCCGAAAAAAACGGGGCGTCGGACTACGTTACCTTTGAAATGCTCGAGGGCATGGCCAACAACCTGCCCCGCGTGATGCGCAAGCTGCAAAGGCAAATCATCCTCTACACGCCGGTGGTGAAGGCCAGCCACTTCCTCAACGCCATCTCGTACCTCGTGCGCCGCTTAGACGAAAACACCGGAAAAAACAACTTCCTCAGCTACACCTTCAACCTGAAGCTGGACAGCCCGCAGTGGAATTTTCTTGCCAACCAGTTCCTCGAAGCCTACCGGCTGAAGGATACGGTCAACACTACGCCCTACCGCACGCAGGACAGAACCAAAAAGCCCGCCGCGGTGAAGGACGTCCACCTCTTTGCCAACGAGCCGGACACCGATTTGGATTTGCCGCAAAACCGCCGGTGGGCGCTGGGCGTGCTGAAGAAGTGGAGCGCTGAGGTGAACGAAAAAAACTTTGTGGTGCCCGTTCAAATCGGCGGCAGGGAGGTGACCTCCGAGCACAAGCGGCTGTACCGCGACCGCAGCCGCAACAACGAGCACACCTTTTGCGAAGCCAACCTCTCGTCGCCGGAGCAGGTAAAGGAAATCCTTGCCGCTGCCGAAAAGGACGCCTCCGGATGGCGAAAAACTCCGCTCGGCAAGCGCAACGAGCTGCTGCACCGCGCGGCGGAAAACCTGAGCGCCAAGCGCGGCGACCTGATAGGCTGCATGGCGGCAATCACCGGCAAAACTTTCACCGAGGGCGACGTGGAGGTGTCGGAGGCGGTTGACTTCTGCCGCTTTTACCCCATCTCCATGAGGCCAATGGAGGAGCTGAAGACCGTTTCGTACAAGCCCAAGGGAATTATTCTGGTCATCCCACCGTGGAATTTTCCGCTGGCCATTCCCGTTGGCGGCGTGGCGGCGGCGCTGGCGGGCGGCAACACCGTTCTCCTGAAGCCCGCCACCGTTGCCCTGCCGGTAGCGTGGGAGTTTGCCAAGTGCTTTTGGGAGGCGGGCATTCCCAAGGACGCCCTGCAGGTGGTTTGCCCCGCCGACCGCAGCGCGCTGGGCGACCTCGCGGCGCACCCGTCGGTGAAGCACGTGATTTTGACCGGCGGCACCGACACCGCCTTCCGCCTGCTGGAGAACAGCCCGCGCACGCCGCTCTCCGCCGAAACGGGCGGAAAAAACGCCATCATCATCACCGCCAACGCCGACCAAGACCACGCCATACTGAACGTCGTGTCGTCGGCGTTTAGCAACGCGGGGCAAAAGTGCTCGGCCTGCTCGCTGCTGCTGGTGGACAAAAAAACCTACCACGACGAAACGTTCAAGCTGAAGCTAAAGGACGCCGTTACCAGCCTGCGCACGGGGAGCGCGTGGGATACCATGACCTACGTAGGCCCCATGATGGACAACGATAACGAAAAGCTGCAGCGCGCCATCGCGCAGCTGGAGGAGGGCGAGTCGTGGCTGGTTGCCCCCGAATTTGTGGACGAAAAGAAGTACATCCTCAAGCCCTCGGTGAAGTGGGGCGTGAAGCCCACGAGCTACACGTTCCAAACCGAGCTGTTTGCGCCGCTCCTTTCGGTGGTGTGCATCGACGATTTGGAGCAGGGCATTGCCTACGCCAACTCGTCGGAGTACGGCCTGACCGCCGGCCTGCAAAGCCTCAACGAGGAGGAGCAGGCGCTCTGGAAAAGCAGCATTGAGGCGGGCAACCTCTACATCAACCGCGGAATAACGGGCGCCATTGTGCGCCGCCAGCCCTTTGGCGGGATGAAGCGCTCGGCGTTTGGCGGAGGCGTCAAAGCCGGAGGCCCCAACTACACCTCGTGCTTTGTGGAGTTTACCGAAAACGAGCTGCCAAAGGCCAGCAGCACGGCCACCCTGAGCGGCCTGCTCGCGGACGAAAAGGATAAAAACCGCCTGAACTTTGCGCAGGCAAGCTACCAAGCCGCGTGGAGCGACGAATTTTCGCAGGAGAAAGATGTGTGCCACGTTTACGGGGAGGAGAATATCTTCCGCTACCTGCCGCTCAGGAGCGTTGGCCTCCGCGTGCAGGAGCGCGACGCCCTCGCCGACGTTCTGCTGGTGCTGACGGCGGCGAGCGTCACAAAAACGCCGCTGTTCGTCAGCATTTCAGACGGCAACAGGCACAGGGAGGCGGTGGCGAAAGCCGTCGCCATGCTGTCCTCATCCTGCGTAAAGGTTGTTGTGCAGGACGAGCCGGCGTTCATCAGCGAAATGGGCAGCTACGAGCGCCTCCGCGCCGCCTCTCCGGACTTGTCCGACGCCATCTACCAAAAGGCGGCTAAGCTCGGCAAGCATATTGCCGCCAGCAAGCCGCTCGCAGAGGGCCGGCTGGAGCTGCTGCACTACCTCAAGGAGCAAAGCATTGCCTACGAATACCACCGGTACGGAAGCATCTTTGGGGAGAAAGAGGGCTGAGAATGCTATTCAAAAGAAATCGCTATCTTTGTTACTGTAAAATT